>CAZLOP010000133.1:3761-5293 GCA_964561205.1 uncultured Clostridium sp.
GATTTACTGAAATATAATAATGAAGCAGCTTCAACACCATATGCAGTTCCACCCATTGGAATAGTATTTAAATATGCAGTTATTATCTGATCTTTAGTTAATTTTTTTTCAAGACTTAAGGCAAGATAAATTTCTTTGATTTTTCTTTCTATAGAAACATCATTTGTTAATACGGTATTTTTAATTAACTGCTGAGTAATTGTAGAAGCACCATGAAGTCCTTTTTGTTTTGCAGCGATTTTTTTTATATCATGAATAGCAGCGCCTGCAATTCTTTTGATATCTATTCCTTTATGTGACATAAATCGTTCATCTTCAATAGAAATAAAAGCATTTTTTAATGAATCAGGCATTTCGTTTGATTCAATAACATATCGTTCTTCATCTGAATGAAGATTATCAATAAAATCACCATTGCTGTCATATAGACTTGAAGGCTGATTTAAAGTTAAAACAGCATTTACATCTAATGGAGGTGTTGATTTTATAATAGCAAAAGCATATCCAGCAAAGACAACAATTACGGAACAAAAGCAGAACAATAAAAATACAGTTAAATAAGCCAAAATATTTTTTCTTTTATGCTTCTGCCTTTTTTTTGATGCTTTTTTAGTTCTTGATTGCGTATGAGGAGCTCCGTTTGTTTTACGTGAGTTATTAGATGCCATTTTATCCTCCTAAGATTATAATAATATCGTTAAATAAAAAATATAATATCCTATACTATTATAGCATAATTATAGTATGAGTAGATAAATAACTCAATATAAAGGTGTTGGTATATGGAATATTATACAAAAAAAACAAATAAAAGAAAAATGGTTTTTGTTATTATTTTTACCTTGTTGATTATATTTATTTATATATCACTAAAGTTATTTGATAAAAAAGTATTTCCCTATGTTATTCAGTTAGGGGAAATAAAAGCAAAAAACCAGACAATTAAAATTATAAATAAAAATAGTACAAAAGTTTTAAGCAGAGAATTTAAATATGATGAAATAATAAAGGTAGAAAAAGATAATGAAGGAAAAATTGTTCTTATTCAATCAGATAGTGCAAAACTTAATAAAATTGCTGCAGAAATGGCTGATGAATGTAATAAGGATTTGGATAAAATGAGTGATGAAACAATTCCTGTGCCCATTGGATGGATTACAGAAAAAAGTCTTTTATATAATGTTGGTCCTAAAGTATATGTGAAGGTACAGCCAGTAGGTAATATTACTATTTCATATGACTCAAGATTTGAAAGTGCCGGAATTAATCAATCCCGTCACAAAATATATTTAAAAGTAAAAGCTAAAGTAAAAATGAAGATGCCTTTAATGAGTAAAGACATTGAGATAAATACAGAAGTACCTGTTTCAGACACTGTTATTGTAGGTGAGATTCCTCAAGGATCATTATATGTACCATCAGTAAATCAATAATGAAGGCTGCCGCATTAAACAATTAGTGTATAGTTCCTTCTCTGTTTGATAAATCAGAATTTAACGATATTAAGTAAGAACTAAAAACTAAGAACTAAG
>CAZLOP010000134.1:0-5288 GCA_964561205.1 uncultured Clostridium sp.
TTAGTATATGATAAAATGCATGATGCATATGTGAATATTTTTAAGAGATGTGGATTAGATGCAAAACCAGTTCAAGCTGATTCAGGTGCAATTGGAGGATCAAATTCAGCAGAATTTATGGTTAAATCTGAAGTTGGTGAAGATGATGTAGTATTCTGTTCAGAATGTGATTATGCTGCTAATATTGAAAAAGCAGTGGCATCACCAGAATTAGCACCAGATGAAGAAATGAAACCACTAAACAAAGTTGAAACTCCTAATGCAAGAACAATAGAAGAAGTAGCTTCATTCTTTAATACAGATGAAAAGAAATTTGTTAAAACTATTTTATTTAATATAGATGGCAAAATTGTTGCTGTAATGGTAAGAGGAGACAGAGAAATTAATGAAGTTAAGGTAAGTAATGTAGTTGGAGAAGTAACAAATTTTGATTTTGCTACACCAGAACAGGTTTTACAAGCTACAGGAGCAGAAACAGGCTTTGCAGGTCCAATTGGATTAAAAGTTGATATGCTTTTAGTAGATGAAGAAGTAAAGAGTATGCATAACTTTATTGCAGGAGCAAATGAAACAGGTTTCCATGTTGAAAATGTTAATTATGGAAGAGACTTTGAAGGAACTGTTGGAGATTTTAGAAATGTTGTAGATGGAGAAAAATGTCCTATATGTGGAAAGCCAGTTAATATTGCAAGAGGAACTGAAGTAGGTCATATATTTAAACTTGGAACTAAATATTCAGAAGCAATGAATGCTGCATTTATTGATGAAGATGGAAAGCAAAAACCATTTATAATGGGATGTTATGGAATAGGTGTAACAAGAACTATGGCATCTATAATAGAACAGCATCATGATGATAATGGTATTATATGGCCATTATCAGTTGCTCCTTATCATGTTTCAGTAATACCTGTTAATGTAAAAGATGATAATCAGTTAGAGGCAGCAACAAAATTATACAATCAATTAAATGAAATTGGTGTTGAAGCAATTTTAGATGATAGAAATGAAAGAGCCGGGGTTAAATTTAAAGATTCAGAATTAATAGGAATTCCTATAAGAGTTACAGTTGGTAAGAAAATTGGAGATGGAATTGTAGAATTTAAGCTTAGAGATGGTGAAATGCAGGAAGTAAATATAGATGACGTATGCGAAACGATTAAAAACGAATTTAAAAAGAACAGTATAAAAATTAAATAGTAAAGAGGTAGATTAATGAAGGTATATAATAGCTTAACTAGAAAAAAAGAAGAATTTAAGCCATTAGTTAATGGTGAAGTTAAGATGTATGTTTGTGGTCCCACTGTTTATAATTACTTTCATATAGGAAATGGAAGAACATTTATAGTTTTTGATACAATAAGAAGATATCTAGAATATAGGGGATATAAAGTATCATTTATTCAGAACTTTACAGACATCGATGATAAAATGATAAATAAAGCTAATGCTGAGGGTGTAACAGTAAAAGAGTTAGGAGACAGATATATAAAAGAATACTATAAAGATGCAGATGGTTTAAACATAGAAAGAGCAACTGCAAATCCAAGAGCCACAGAGTTTATAGATGAAATAATAAAATTTGTAGAAGAACTTATAGAAAAGGGATTTGCGTATGAAATAGATGGAGATGTATATTTTTGTACTAAAAAATTTAGTTCATATGGTCAGCTTTGTGGTCAAAATTTAGAAGATTTACAAGCTGGAGCAAGAATCACAGTTGATGAAAGAAAGAAGGATCCAATGGATTTTGCTGTATGGAAGGCTCAAAAACCTGGAGAACCAGCATGGGAAAGTCCATGGGGAATGGGAAGACCAGGATGGCATATTGAATGTTCTTGTATGGCAAAGAAGTTATTAGGAGATACAATAGATATTCATGCAGGAGGAATGGATTTAAAATTCCCTCATCATGAAAATGAAATTGCTCAAAGTGAAGCAGTAACAGGAAAGAAGTTTGCTAATTATTGGCTGCATGCAGCATTTGTGAATGTTGATAATAAAAAAATGTCAAAATCATTAAATAATTTCTTTACAGCAAGAGAAATATTAGAAGAATATAGTGCAGATGCAATAAGATTTTTAATGCTTTCAGGACATTATAGAATACAGATAAATTTCACTAAAGAATTGCTTGATTCAGCAAAAGCTTCAGTAGAAAGATTGTATAATTGTATAAACAATCTTGAAAATCTAAAAGATGAAGTTAAAGAAAAAAATATTACAGATGAAGAAAACAAGTATATCAACTCTTTAGATAAATATAGAGATAAATTTATAGAAAAAATGGATGATGATTTTAATACAGCAGATGCAATCTCTGTATTATTTGATTTAACAAAAGACATAAACAATAATATAAATATAAATTCATCAGTAGAAGCTTGTGAAAAAGCTGAAGCTTTAGTAAGAGAATTAGGAAAACCATTAGGTATACTACAAAATAAAGTAGAAAAAAATCTTGATGCAGAAATAGAAAAACTTATTGAACAGAGACAACAAGCAAGAAAAAATAAGGATTTTGCTTTAGCAGATAAAATAAGAGATGATTTAAAAGCTAGAAATATAGTTTTAGAAGATACACCACAAGGTGTTAGATGGAAAAAAGTAGATTAATAAACATTGCCTAAAGGTATAGTCAAATGTACATTGTTTATTTAAAGTAATTCTTAAATTACAAAGTTAGCAGTGTGCATTTGTTATAAAAGGAGATTATATAATGTTAGAAGATTTAAGGATTAGAGAATTTACAAAAGAAGAAGCAAGGCAATTAAACCCTCTTCAATTAGCGTTAATTGGAGATGGAGCATACGAAGTCTTTATTAGAAACTTTATTTTAAGTAATAATACATCATTATCAGCAAATAAGATCCATGTAAAAGCAATTGGATATGTAAAAGCAAAAAGTCAATCGGAAATAATGCATATTTTAGAGAATGAACTTACAGAAGAAGAAGAAACTATATATAAAAGAGGAAGAAATGCAAAATCAGCAACTGTACCTAAAAATGCAGAAGTAAGAGATTATAGAATGGCAACGGGATTTGAATCTTTAGTTGGATATCTTTATCTTATAGGAAATAAAGAGAGACTTGAATTCATATTTAATAAATGTATAGAGATTATAAGTAAACAAACATAAGAAGAGGAGGAATAAATTTAAATGAGAGAAAAAGATTATAAAAATAATGAGCGGGAAGATGTGATTATTGGAAGAAATGCAGTTATTGAAGCGCTAAGAGGAAAAGGAACAATAGAAACTTTATATATATCAAATGCTAAGTTAGAAGGCTCTATAAAGACAATAGTAGCATTAGCTAAGGAAAAAAGAGTGCTAATAAAAGAAGTTGATAGAAAAAAATTGGATTCAATGTGTAATGGAGAAGCACATCAAGGAGTAATTGCAAAAATAACTCCATTTAAATATTGTGAAGTATCTGATATTATTGATACAGCTAAAGCTAAAAATGAAGATCCATTTATAATTATCCTGGATGAATTGGAGGATCCTCATAATTTAGGTTCAATTGCAAGGAGTGCAGAATTGTTTGGAGTGCATGGAATAATAATACCTAAAAGAAGAAGTGTTTCAGTTAGCGCGACAGTATATAAATCTTCTGCAGGTGCAATAGAACATGTAAATATAGCAAAAGTAACTAATATAAATAGAACAATTGATGAATTAAAGGAACAGGGTATATGGGTATATGGAACAGATATCAAGGCTGCAGAATACAGCTATGAAACAGATTTTTCTGGTCCATGTGCAATAATAATAGGAAATGAAGGAAAAGGAATATCAAAATTAACATTACAAAAGTGTGATAAGCTGATAAAAATACCAATGGTGGGAAAGATTAATTCTTTAAATGCATCAGTTGCTGGTGGTATAATAATGTATGAAATATTAAAAGGTCGACTTAAATAAGAAAGAGTGATATTGTGAAAACTATTTTTGTTGATGGATACAATGTTATTAATAGTTGGCCTGATTTGAAATCTACTAAAAATGTTAGTTTTGAAGGAGCACGACAGAATCTTATAGATAAGCTTCATAATTATTCTGTTTTTGAAGACTGTAAGATATTTATTGTTTTTGATGCTTATAAAGTACAAGGAAGTATTGAAAAAACAGAAGAAATTAGCAAAAATATATCAATAGTATTTACTAAGGATGGAGAAACTGCAGATGCTTACATAGAAAAGAAAGTAAATCAATTGGGCAGAAAGTGTGAAATTGTTGTAGTTACATCAGATAATCTTGAACAGCAGACAGTTTTTCAAAGAGGTGCTGTAAGAATGTCTGCATTAGAGTTTTATGCAGAAATTTTAAAAGTTGAAAAAAGAATGTTCAAAAATGCTGTTCAAATAGATGGAAGCAGTAAAAATCATTTAAGTGATAATATTCCAGACAGTATAGCTGAGAAATTGGAAAAAATAAGAAGAGGCATTTGAATTAAGTTGACTAAGGCAATTTTTCTAGAGTATAATTGTTTACATGAGTAGTTAGTTTTAATTATGAGAAGAGAGTTGAGTATAGATAATTGGATGCGTTTTTAGAATTTAAAGATAAAACAGATGAAGAAATAGTAATGAAGGCGAAAGCGGGCGATAATAGAGCGCAGGAATATTTAATATCTAAATATGAAA
Source organism: uncultured Clostridium sp. (assembly GCA_964561205.1). GTDB lineage: Bacteria > Bacillota > Clostridia > Clostridiales > Clostridiaceae > Clostridium. The sequence continues at coordinate 4,651 of CAZLOP010000134.1, forward strand.
GTTTTGTCAAATCAAAATCAAAATCTTATTTTTTAATTGGTGCAGATAAAGAGGATATATATCAAGAAGGAATGATAGGATTATATAAAGCTATTAGAGATTTTAAGCCTGATAAACTTTCATCTTTTAAAGCTTTTGCAGAATTGTGTGTTACTAGGCAGATAATTACAGCGATTAAAACAGCTACAAGACAGAAGCATATACCATTAAATACTTATGTCTCTCTGAATAAGCCAATTTATGAAGAAGAATCAGAAAGAACATTATTGGATGTATTAGCAAGTATTAAAATATCTGATCCTGAAGAGTTGGTAATCAGTAAGGAGCAAATGGATTACATTGAGGAAAAAATTGAGGATGTCTTGTCTAAATTAGAATTAGAAGTACTTACTTCTTATTTAGATGGAAAATCATATCAAGAAATTGCATGTGATTTAGAAAGACATTCAAAATCTATAGATAATGCGTTGCAAAGAGTAAAACGAAAATTAGAAAAATATTTAAATGTTAAATAATATATTTATATTGACAAATTGGGAAACTAATAGTAAAATTTATAATTGGTATATCAAGGAATGGTAAAAAACGCTCACATAGCTCAGTAGGCAGAGCGTCGCCTTGGTAAGGCGGAGGTCGTC
>CAZLOP010000135.1:0-5246 GCA_964561205.1 uncultured Clostridium sp.
TTTTAATACAGTTTCTATATCAGGTTCAACCATACATTCTTCTTCTTCTCCATGAATTTTATCAAATGGAAGTATTGTTTCCATCATAGGTACCTGTTTAACAGCTGAATAAAACTTTGTATATACAACATTAATTTCACTTATATCTTTGTTCAAATATAATCTCAATGCTTTTTCAAAAACAACCTTACATTCTTTTATTGTTGGTACATCAGAAATATCTACATATTCTTCTATTGTGTCTATATCCAATCTTTTTACATATCCTAAGCCTCTTTTACCAACAACTATAACTTTACTAATTTCTTTTTCATTTTTTATTATATTATTAAGATATCCAACTATATTTCCATTAAATCCTCCACATAATCCTGTTTCAGATGTAATTACTATATATAGTTTATTAGGACTATCATTTTTATTAAAGTAAATATTTTCACTATCATTTGAAACAGCTAATGAAAGATCATTAATAATTGTTTCAAGGGAATTAACAAATTCTTCATTTACAGAAAGCTGCCTTTTTGATTTACGCAATTTGGAAGTAGCAACAAGTCCCATGGCATTTGTAATTTTTCTTGTATTTTCTACTGACTTTATTCTTCTTTTAATATCAACAAGTCCAGCTGCGCCCATGATTACCTCCTAAAGAATGACATAGCTGTAAAGCTATGCTTCTTGTAAAAATATCTTTTTAAATTCAACTATTACTACTTCAAGTTTCTTTTTAATTTCATCTGTAAGAATTTTTTCAGTAAGAATTTCCTTTGCCAAATCTCTATAATGAGTATCTATATATTCTAAGAATTCCTTTTCGAACTTCTTAATATCTGTAACTTTAATATCTGATAAGAAATCATTAACAGCACAATATAAAATAATTACTTGGTTTTCTACTGCTAATGGATAATATTGATCCTGCTTTAATATTTCAACAAGTCTCTTACCTTTTGCAAGTCTTTTTGCTGAGTCGCTATCCAAATCTGATCCAAACTGTGCAAAGGCTTCTAATTCTCTGTATTGTGCAAGTTCAAGTCTTAATGTACCACTTACCTGCTTCATAGCTTTTATCTGTGCATTACCACCAACTCTTGATACAGATACACCCGCATTAACTGCTGGTCTTTGTCCAGAGAAAAATAAATCTGATTCAAGGAATATCTGCCCATCTGTAATGGATATTACATTTGTTGGAATATATGCAGTAATATCCCCTGCAAGTGTTTCAATTATAGGAAGAGCTGTTAATGAACCACTTCCTAATTCTTTAGATAATTTTGCTGCTCTTTCAAGTAATCTTGAATGAATGTAGAAAACATCACCTGGGTAAGCTTCTCTGCCTGGTGGTCTCTTAAGTAATAATGACATAGCTCTATATGCAACAGCATGTTTAGATAAGTCATCATATATAATTAATACATCTTTACCTTGATGCATGAAATATTCCCCAATACTACATCCTGAATATGGTGCAATATATTGAAGTGGTGCACTATCAGCAGCTGTTGCAGCAACTACTATGCTGTAATCCATAGCACCCATTTCTGTAAATGTATTAACTATATTGGCAACTGTAGACTGTTTTTGACCAATTGCTACATAAATACATATTACATCTTTTCCCTTTTGATTTAATATAGTATCTATTGCTATGGCTGTTTTACCCGTTTGTCTATCTCCAATTATAAGTTCTCTTTGACCTTTTCCTATTGGAATCATTGAATCTATAGCTTTAATACCTGTTTGTAATGGTTCATTAACTGAACTTCTATCTAAAATACTAGGAGCAGGTACTTCTATTGGTCTGCTTTCAGTTGTTACTATAGGTCCTTTACCATCTATAGGTTCACCTAATGCATTAACTACTCTTCCAAGTAACGCATCACCAACAGGAACTTCAACAATTTTACCAGTTCCTTTTACTATATCTCCTTCTTTTATTCCTTCTTCATTTCCTAGAAGAACACATCCAACATTATCTTGTTCAAGGTTTAAAGCCATTCCATATACATCATTAGGAAATTCTAAAAGTTCCCCTTCTTTGCAATCATCTAATCCATAAACTCTTGCAACGCCGTCACCTATTGTTATTATGGTACCAGAATCTACTGTTTTTATCTGTTTTTCATACTTTTCTATTTCCTTTTTTATAATAGAAGTTATTTCTTCTGGTTTAATATTCATGGATTCACCTCTATTTCTTTTTAAGAACTAATTCTTTCATTTCATTAATTTTATTTATTACTGTTCCATCAATTACTTCGTTGCCAATTCTAACGTAAACACCGCCCAATATAGACTTATCTACTACTGCTTCAAAAAGAATTGTTTTATTATACTTATTCTCAAACTTAGTTTTCAATTGATCAAATTCTTCCTTCAATAATGGAACTGCTGTTTTTACAATACCTTTCACAGTATTTTTTCTTTCAAGATCTATAATTTGCATCTGTGCCAGTTTTTCTTTTAAAAATAATATTCTATCCTTTTCTATTAATATCAATAAAAAGGATAATAGTTCTTCATCTATTTTTCCTTTAAATATATTAATAAATGTCTGCTTTTTCTTTTTAGTACTAATTTGAGGATGTTTTATTACTTCATGAAAATCATGATTATTTTCAATTAAATCACAGATTTCTTTTAAATCCCGTAAATATTCTTGAACTGTCCCTTTTTCTTCAGCAACTTCGTATAAAGCTAAAGCATATCTTCTATCTAAATATTCATACATAATTAAATACCTTCCTTAGTAATAAAATCATGTATAAGCTGCCTATGTAACTTTTCATCAATTTGATCTTCCAAAGCTTTTACTGAAAGTTCAACTGCTATATCTACTGCCTGCTTTTTAACTTCATATTCAGCCTTTTCCTGCTCTCTTGAAACTTCTAATTTTGCTCGTTCAACTAATGCATCAGCTTCTTTTTTAGCATCTTCAATTATTTCATCATAAATTTTATCTGCTTTTCTCTTGTGCTCTTCAATAATTTTTTTGCCTTCTTTTCTAGCTTCTTTTAAGATTCTCTCGTTTTTTACAAGGTACATTCTTGCTTTTTCTGAATCTTCATCTGCCTTTGTTAACTTTTCTTCTATTTCATTTTCTCTAGATTCAATAACATCCTTTAACTTATCCCAGAAAAAATGTCTTAGTATTAAAATTAAAATTCCAAAGTTTATAATTGTCCAACACATAGTTGGAATTGTAATCCCAATATTCATATAACTTTAGATATCCTCCCTTCGGAGTCAATATACTCAACTCAAATAATAATTATTTACTCATTAACATAAATGCAATGATTAATCCATAAATAGCTGTTGCTTCTGCAAGTCCTCCACCAATAATTAAAGCTGTTTGTATTTTACCAGCAGCTTCAGGTTGTCTTGCTATTGATTCTGTAGCCTTTCCTGTTGCAATTCCTATTCCTATTCCTGCTCCAATACCTGTAAATACTGCTAATGCAGCTGCTAAAACTCCTAAATCCATTTTTCATTTCCTCCTTAAACTTACAATTAATTTTTATTCTTCTGCTGTCAATTTAATTTGTATCATAGTTAACATACTAAAAACCAGCATTTGAATTGTACCATCAAATAAATCAAAATATGCATGTGCTATAATTGGTAATCCTAAACGTGGTAAAGATTCATATACTAAATCTACCAGTAAAGTTGCTGCATACATGTTACCAAATAATCGTAGTGCTAGTGATATTGGCAGCATTACTCTTTCCATTATATTTATAGGCAGCATTACTATAAATGGATGTGCATAACCTTTTAAGTAACCTCCTGGTCCATTTCTTCTTATTGCATTAAAATGTATTGCCATGAAAGTTGTAAGCCCCAATCCAAAAGTAACACTTAAACTTTGAGTTGGCGGTGCTATACCAATTAATCCAGTAAAATTCATACATAATAAATATATTATTAAAGTTCCTATGTATGGTACAAAACCTTCATAACTCTCTCCCATAGTATTACTTATCAAAGATTGAATACTTACGTATATTTTTTCTAAAGCTGCTTGCTTTTTATCAGGAATTCTCTTTAAATCTTTTGTGAGGAAGATTCCTATAACAGTCAGCAACAACATTATTACCCATTGTACTATTATTTCATTACTTAGCCCTAAAGGTAATCCTGTTGTAAACAACACTTCCAAATTTAACACTTCCTTTCTTTTCATGAATATAAATGATAATTTATCATTTATATTCATGATTTTTAAAGAATATTACATCAATGCATATACAGTATAAATAACTAAATTATTAACTATTATTTGTTATTAATAATTTACTTATTCATGCTTTATTAACTAATGATAATTCCAATATTAGAATTATATATCCTTTCTTGATTTATAATAAAGCGTTATTTTGGCTTATATTTTGGTTATTTTATTCATTATGTGAATTTATCACATGTTTTTCTTTAAAATGCTCAGTTACTATTAATGTTTTTTCTATTTTTCTTTATTTTTACATATTTATTCTATTACCTGTTCAATTGTCTGAATTTTTTGTTATCTGAAACTTTTTTTTCCTTTGATTGATAACATTTTCATTGTATATATTTACCATTTTATATTTTCTTTCCTATTAATTATACTTATATTTTTACACTTTTTTATATTAATAGTAATGAGTTTATCATTATCACTTTTAAAGCTTCTGAATATCATTCTTCCTACTTATTCAATAATAATTTGTGTATATATTGTTTTTATTACTATATATAATTAAATTGTGTATTTTTTTACTTAAACCAAAAAAGTCTCGAAGTAAACCTTCGAGACTTTTAATACATAGCTTATATTACTATCTTTCAACTATAACAGCAGTTCCCATTCCACCGCCGATACATAATGTTGCTAAACCTTTTTTAGCATCTCTCTTTTCCATTTCATGAAGAAGAGTAACTAATATTCTAGCTCCAGATGCACCAACTGGATGTCCTAATGCAATAGCTCCACCATTAACATTTACTTTATCCATATCAAATCCTAAATCTTTGGCAACAGCTAAACTTTGAGATGCAAATGCTTCATTAGCTTCAATTAAATCTAAATCTTTAACTTCCATATTTGCATTTTCTAAAGCTTTCTTAGTTGCATGGAATGGACCATATCCCATTATAGCTGGATCTAATCCTTTTGAACCATAAGATTTAATTTTAGCCATAACCTTTAATCCTAATTCTTCAGCTTTTTCAGCACTCATTATAACAAATGCAGCAGC
>CAZLOP010000136.1:0-5243 GCA_964561205.1 uncultured Clostridium sp.
GTTCACCATTCAGAGTTCCACTTGCTAGACTTGCAGCAGCACAGGCTCAAGTAAACAATCCAAGAAAATAATAGATAAAAATAAGGACTACGCACATGCGTGGTCCTTTCTATATATTGCGTAGCAATTTATTCAAAGTAAGAACTAAAAACTAAGAACTAAGAGTGGCGGTAGATTTTGCTCAGCAAAATCAATGCAATAATATAATAAAAAATCTGAAGATTTTTTCACCAAAACTTTTAGCTCTTACCTATTAGTTTTTAGTTGAATATATATTTCACTGCAAGTCTGTCATTTTCGTTGTTTTACCACTATACTAAGTTCTACATTTATAAGATATTGTGAGAAGATATAGTTTGAATATAGTCTATGAATTGTAGTATAAATTCATATTGCATTTCTGTTTTTGAAATAGCATCATCTAATAAAGTTTTAAAAGAATTTTTGTTGCATTTGGATACATTTTTATAATAATCTCTTGAAATTTTCCAGTATTTCTGAGGAAATGAGATATATGAAATAATATAGTACATATCAGAAGGTGATAAATATTTTATGTCAGTATAGTTTTTTATTATGGACTTGGCAAGAGGAAAGTTCCACTTTGTATTTTCTCTTTTTAATATTCTTCTCATAAAATAAGATAAATCTTTTGCACAAAAATCATTTTTGCATTTATCAAAATCAATTGTCCATATTTGTCCTGAATGTGAAAAAATTATGTTTTTATTTACATAGTCACCATGACATAAGGAACGGGATAATTCATTGTCATTAATTTTTGAAGAAAAATATAATGATATCTTAGCAAGTCTTAAATTTTTATCAAAGCAGGAAAGAAAATGTTTGGAAAATTTGTCTCGGTATTTGTAAGCATTGTTAGAAGATGATAATAAATCTTCATAATGCTTTTTTATTGATATGTAAAAATTATCAAAACCGTTTTTTAATGAACTACCACATATTGGATAGAAATTTTTTGATACATTGTGAATAGATGCTAAATTTCTTATGGATTGTTCTATATGGTCAATATTATCAAAACTGCATTTTTCACCTTCAATCCATGGAGTGAGTACAAACAGCATATGATTTTTGTTTACAAACCGTTTGTTGTTAACTGTTGGAAGAAGCTTTGGAACATTAATATTATTTCTATACAGCCATTCAGTTGCTGAATACATGTATAAAAGATCTTCACTGCTATAATAAACTTTTTTTAAGCAATAAGCCTTATGGTTAGAAATTATTTTATAAACAATTCGTGGTTTATCTGAATTTTTTGATTTTACAATTAAAATTTCAGAATCTGATAAGTTGTAGTATTTAAGAATATTTATCCTGATGTATTCTTCTGATAAAAAAAAATCATTTTTCTGAACTTCCAAACAATTCTCTCCTTTTTTATTGTTTCTATAAAAAATCTTTATATATTAATAATATTAATTAGTAACATTTAATATACATAGAGAGTTGATAAAATAAATATATAGATAATACTAAATTTCTGATTTTTGCAAATAATAAAAATATATAAGATGTAAAGGAATGATAAGAAAAATGTAGAATATATAAAATGAGGTGAACTCATATGCAGATAAAAGAAAAAATTCAGAAATTTGAAAGGTTGACACTTATTGATGCTGCGGCATTTAGTGATAAGACTTTAGGTCGAGAAATTAAAGAAGACTCGGATAACTTAAGAACCTGTTATATGGTTGATAGAGATAGAATAATACAAAGCAAATCATTTAGAAGATTAAAGCATAAAACTCAAGTATATATAAAAACTAAAGGTGATCACTATAGAACAAGGCTTACGCATACTCTTGAAGTTTCTCAGGTAGCAAGAACAATTGGAGTAGGTATTGGACTTAATGAAAATTTAATAGAAGCAATAGCATTAGGCCATGATTTAGGCCATGTTGCTTTTGCCCATACTGGAGAAGAAGTACTTAATGAATATCTTGCAGAGGGATTCAGGCATAACGAACAAAGTGTAAGAGTAGTCACGAAATTAGAGAATGATGGAAAGGGACTAAATTTAACAAAGGAAGTAATAAATGGGATAATGAACCATAGTGGTCTTGGTACAGTAAAAAATATTATTACATTAGAAGGAATTGTAGTTAAGTATAGTGATAAGATGGCATATCTTAATCATGATATTGATGATTCAATAAGAGCTGGTTTATTAAAAATAGATGACATACCAAAAGAAATTGTAAAAACATTAGGAGAAACGTCAGAAGAAAGATTAAATACACTTATAAATGATTTTGTAAATAATTCAAACAAAAATATTAGTAATGGAATATATGAGGTTGGATTAAGCAGAAATATTAATGATGTAATGAATAAACTACGCACATATATGTTTAAAAAAATATATAAAGGCAAAACCTTATCATATGAAAGGGATAAAGCTAAGTTTATTTTGAGACAGCTTCTTGAATATTTTACAGAACATTTTGAGGAAATGCCAAAAATTTATGTAGAAATATCTAAAAATGAAGGTATAAAGCGGGGAGTTGCAGATTATATTGCGGGAATGAGTGATGATTACTGTCTAGCCCTATTTAATGACATATTTGTTCCTAAAGTTGTCATTCATTAACATAAATGATTTTAAACTTCAAAAAGAGGAATTTTCTCTAAAATAAAGAATTAATATATATGGTGTTTAATAACAACATAAAATAATTTTTAATCTTATTTTAATATGAAAATAGGAAGGATTATATTTAAATATGTCGAATAAAATATAATTGCTGAAAAAAATAGTAAAGAGGGAGGATACTCCTTGCAAATATCACAAGAGCTAATAGAAAAGATAAAAGAGCAGAATGATATAGTAGAAATAGTATCTGAAGACATTAGGTTAAAGAAAAATGGCAGAAACTTTATTGGATTGTGTCCTTTTCATAATGATAGAAGTCCTTCATTTACTGTGTCTCATGAAAAGCAAATATATAAATGTTTTTCATGTGGAGAAGCTGGAAATGTTATTACATTTGTAATGAAGTATAAAAAAATGAATTTTGTAGAAGCTGTTAAATATCTTGGAGATAAGGCAGGAATTTCTATTGATACAGGTAATAATACTGTAGAAAAGAAGAAATCACTTATGTTTAAAGTAAATGTAGAAGCAGCAAGATATTTTTTTGCAAACCTGCAGAGAAATTCTAAAATTAAAGACTACTTTCTAAACAGAGGAATTAAAGAGGAAACTATCAAACATTTTGGACTTGGTTATGCACCAGATGGATGGCATAATATTATAAATTATCTTAAGAGTAAAGGATATAGGGAAAATATTATATTTGAATGTGGTCTTATTTTGAAAAGTGAAAAGAAAGGCAATTATTATGACAGGTTCAGAAACAGAGTAATGTTTCCGGTATTTGATGTAAGAGGAAGAGTACTAGGCTTTGGAGGAAGGGTTTTAGATGATTCAAAACCTAAGTATTTAAATTCTCCTGAAACAGAAATTTTTCATAAAGGCATAAACCTTTATGGATTAAATTTTGCAGTTAAAAATTTAACTACAGATTATATTATTATTGTAGAGGGATATATGGACTTAATTGCTCTTCATCAGGCAGGTATAACAAATGTAGTTGCATCCCTTGGAACAGCATTAACAGTTAATCAGGCACGTCTATTAAAAAGGTATGTGAGCAAGGTTATCATATCTTATGATGCTGATTTTGCTGGGCAGACTGCAACAGTAAGAGGTCTTGAAATATTGAGAAATGCTGGGTTTGATGTTAAAGTTTTAACAGTTCCTGAAGGCAAAGACCCTGATGAATTTGTAAGAAATAACGGGAAAGATGCATTTTTGAGAGTAATTGAAGGGGCACTTCCATTGATTGAATATAAAATAAAGCAAGCATCACAGGGAATTGATTTTAGGGATGGAAATCAGCTTATTAAATTTGGAGAACAGTTTGCTAAGATACTTGCAACATTAAATCCTCTTGAAAAAGATGTATATATAAAAAAAGTTTCAGAAGAAACTTCAGTAAAAGAACAGGTTTTATATGATTTAGTGTCATCAGAAATATCAAAAAACACCAACAATGATGATTATATGAATAAAAAGGAATATTTTGGAACAAAATTATATGTAGAACCTGCGTATTTAAAGGCAGAGCGTTCATTATTAAAACTAATGATGGATGAAGATTATTATTTGAATATAGTTTCAATTTTAAATGAAGATGATTTTATATTGCAGGCACATAAAGATATATATTTACTATTAAAAGAAGCTAAAGAAAACAACAGTAAAGACATTGGTAAATATATTGAAAGCAGATGCATAGATGTAGAAAACTCAAAAGAATTTATAAAAATAAAAGAAGAGATTATAAACATAAATAATTCAGAAAAAGCAATAAATGATTACATAAATGTAATAAGAATGTACAAATTAAAGGATAGAATTGATATACTGAAAAAGCAGCAGAGTAAGTTAGAGCAGGAAGGAAAAATTGAGGAAAGCATAAATATTGCAATAGAATTGAGTAAATTGTCTAGACAGCTTAACTTAAAGTAGAGGTTATCAGTTGTTATAGAAGGAGGCAAATTAATGGAACAAAGAGAAAAAGATAAATCTGTTAAAATAAAAGGAGAAAAAGATAAAAATGCAAGAATGCAGGAAGTAAAATTACTTATTGATAAAGGAAAGAAAAATGGTTCATTAACTTACAAAGAAATTATGGAAGCAATGGATCATATTGATTTAAGTCCACAGCAGATAGAAAAAATATATGAAGCATTAGAAGCAATGGGCGTAGAAGTAATAGGTGAAGATAAAGATATTCATGAAGAGCCAGAAGAAATTGATTTATCAGTACCAGAAGGAATAGCAATTGATGACCCTGTAAGAATGTACTTAAAAGAAATTGGTAAAGTTCCATTATTATCTTCAGAACAGGAGATTGAATATGCTAAACAAATTGAAGAAGGTAATGAAAAAGCTAAGAAAAAATTAGCTGAAGCAAATTTAAGACTTGTTGTAAGTATTGCAAAAAGATATGTTGGTCGTGGAATGCTGTTTCTTGACTTGATACAGGAAGGTAATCTTGGACTTATTAAGGCTGTTGAAAAGTTTGATTACCGTAAAGGATATAAGTTCTCTACTTATGCAACATGGTGGATAAGGCAGGCAATTACAAGAGCAATTGCTGATCAGGCAAGAACAATAAGAATTCCTGTTCATATGGTAGAAACAATAA
>CAZLOP010000137.1:0-5212 GCA_964561205.1 uncultured Clostridium sp.
TGAGTATTATTTTTCTATACAAGGTTTAATGTGTACAGGATGGGTTGAAGATGAGGCAGGAAACTGGTACTACTGCAATACAGCAACTGAAAATGGACACCCTTTTGGAAGCATTGCTAAAGGTTTATATGAAATAAACGGAAAGCAGTACTATTTTTATCCTTATAATCATGGAATAATGGCTCATGATGTTATTATATAAGGATACAATATTAATTCTAATGGAGAAGTCCACATATATTAATAATATTTATAAAAATTAAATTTTTTTCCTTGACTTAAAGTTAACTTTAAGTGCTAAAGTATTAATGAAAAGTATGTGTATGGAGGGAAAAAATATGTATTTAGAAAAAATAAATTCACCACAAGATATAAAAAAGCTATCAATGGAAGAACTTAATGTATTGAGCAATGAAATAAGAGAAACATTACTTAAAAAGTTAAGCGAACATGGAGGTCATATAGGACCAAACTTAGGACTTGTAGAGTTAACAGTAGCTCTTCATCATGTTTTTAATTCTCCTCATGATAAAATTGTTTATGATGTATCACATCAAAGCTACGTTCATAAAATCCTTACAGGAAGAAAGGAAGCTTTTCTTGATTCAGCTAAATATGATAATGTTTCAGGTTACTCAAATCCTGATGAAAGTGAGCATGATTTCTTTACAATAGGTCATACTTCAACATCAATTAGTTTAGCATGTGGTCTGGCAAAGGCAAGGGATTTAAAAAATGAAAAAAATAATATAATTGCACTTATTGGTGATGGTTCTTTAAGTGGTGGCGAAGCATATGAAGGGTTAAATAATGCTGCTGAAACTGGAACAAATATGATTATTATAGTAAATGATAATGAAATGTCAATAGCAGAAAACCATGGCGGTTTATATAAAAATTTGCGTGAATTGCGAGAATCAGAAGGAAAATGTCAATGTAATTTCTTTAAATCAATGGGGCTTGATTACAGATATATAAAAGATGGGCATAATTTTCATGAATTAATAAGCACATTAAAAGAAGTAAAAGATGCAGACCATCCAGTAGTGGTGCACATTCATACTATAAAGGGAAAAGGTTATGCACCAGCAGAACAGAATAAAGAAATGTTCCATTGGGGAATGCCTTTTGAAATTGAAAGTGGAAAATCAAAGTCTGCCAGAAATGATGGAGAATCTTATGAAGATATTACAGCAGAATATTTATTAGATGCAATGAAAAAAGATTCCAAAGTAGCAGCAATTACATCTGGAACTCCTGGTGTATTTGGTTTTAATAAAAATAGAAGAAATGAAGCTGGCAGGCAGTTTATTGATGTGGGAATAGCAGAAGAACATGCTGTTGCTTTGGCATCAGGTATGGCTAAAAATGGAGCAAAGCCAGTTTATGGAGTGTATAGTACATTTATTCAGCGTACATATGACCAGCTTTCTCAGGATTTATGCATAAACAATAGTCCAGCAGCTATTTTGGTATTTGCTGCATCAGTTTATGGAATGAATGATGTAACCCATTTAGGCATATATGATATAGCTATGCTTGGAAATATTCCTAACATGGTATATTTAGCTCCAACATGTAAGGAAGAATATTTAGCAATGCTTCAATGGGCAGTAAATCAAAATGAACATCCAGCAGCTATCAGAGTTCCATCAGTTGGAGTAATAGAAAGTGGAGTAGAAGATAAAACTGATTACAGCATATTAAATAAATATGAAGTTAAAAAGAGAGGAAAAGATGTTGCTGTTATTGCATTAGGAAACTTCTACAAAATGGGTGAGGACATTGTAAATGTGCTTGCAGAAGATAATATAAATGCAACTTTAATTAATCCTAAATTTATAACTGGACTTGATGAAGAATTATTAGAAAGCCTAAAGAAAGAACATAAGCTTGTTGTTACTTTAGAAGATGGAATCTTAGAAGGTGGCTTTGGTGAAAAAATAGCAGGTTTCTATGGAACATGTCATATGAAAGTTCAGAACTATGGAATTAAAAAGAGTTTCCCAGACCGTTATGTACCAGAGGAACTTCTTAGGGAAAATGGAATATCTGTGGAACAAATAGTGGATGATGTAAAAAATATAATTTAAGTAGATTTTTAATTATCTATAATTTCTTTATAAGATATGTTAAAGGAGAAGAAAGTATGGAGTTGAGTTTTAAATATTCAAGAGAAGAATGGATTGAAGCTAGGAAAGATTATTTAAAGTTAAAAAAAATAGTAAATATATTTCAAGCATTAATATTATTAATTATTACAATATTTATTGTAGGCTATATAGTAATTTTAGGTGTTAATTTATTGAATACTATAGTATTAGTATTAGATGTATTATTAATAATTGTTACTATATATATCTATTATATACAGCCAGTGCATATTTTTAATGCAACAAAAAAATATCATGAGGAATATAAATTACTATTTTTAGATAATGAAATAAAATTTGAAACCAAGGAAATCAAATCTTCATTAAGCTGGAATACATATGATTCATATTTAGAAAATGAAAAGTATATATTTCTGCTACAAGGTAAAATTAATTATGTAATGATACCTAAAAGAATATTTAATGCAGAAACTGAAAAAGATTTTAAAAAACTATTGAATTCTAAGCTTAATATTTATAAAAATTAGTAGAAAAGCAATAAAAATATCAAGCAGTTATATTTTGAGAATTTAATTGCTTGATTATTTTTATTTAGTAGATTAAAGGAGAAGGATAAGGTCATGATTTTATTAGTAATAGACACACAAAAGTTAATTACAACAGATAAGCTGTATAAGTTTAATGATTTTGTATGTAATGTGAAAAAGCTTATAAGTGAAGCTAGAAAAAATAAGGTTGAAGTAATATATGTAAGACATGATGATGGTGAAGGAAATGAATTAACAAAGGGGGCAGACGGTTTTGAAATATATGAAAAGTTTAAGCCTTTACAAGGAGAAAAAATATTTGACAAATATGTTAATAGTCCGTTTAAAGAAACGGGATTACTTGAATATTTAAAGGATAAAAATGAAAAGGAAATAATAGTAACAGGACTTCAGACTGATTATTGTATAGATGCTGCTGTAAAATGTGGGTTTGAGCATAATTTTCATGTAATAGTACCACACTTAGCTAATACTACATTTGATAATGAGTTTATGAGTGGAGAGAAAAGCTATAAATATCATAATGAATTTATGTGGAATGGAAGATACGCTGAATGTATTTCTGTTGAGGAAACAATAAGAAGAATGTCGCACTAAAATTATTCTATTTTTGAGTATTTACATAAATCATAATTTGAAATAATGTACAATGGACAATTGACAATGTACAATGAAGGATGAAAAAGCTGCACTTTTTCTAAAATTTGTATATTGCATGGATTTTGCTAAAGCAAAATCTACCGCTTAAAAGCGGATATAATTTGCCTTAGCAAATTATGATGCAATAATATATTGAAATTCCGCAGGAATTTCCACCTTCATTGTCAATTGTACATTGTCCATTGTCAATTGAAAGACAAATTCTGATTTATTAAATAAGGAAGAAGTTTTATTAAGCTGGGATAAAGTTTGCAGAGTTCATTATTAAGCTGTTCCAAATTATAAAAGTAATTATAGTATTTATCATAGTTTTCAGGATATTTTCTGCATGAATAATCAGCTTCCCAGACTTCACAGCCCTCAAAGGGATTTGCAGTACCTATATAAAGTTTATCTTCATTAGATACATGCATAACTCTTCCTCCATAATTTTTAGGATTACATAAACCATTTAATTTTACAGGATTAAAATGAATTCCGTCTTTTGATGAATATATATCAAAACCATGTGGATAATTGTATTTATTAATTAGAGTATTTAATTTTGTATAGAGATATATAAGCTTATTATATTTTTGGCAGCCAAGTTCTTTTATATAAAGGCCTTTATTATATTTAAGAATTTTTAAAATTACAGAAATATTTAATGAAGATTTGAAGGTAGTTATAATTAGATTATTTTTGAATTCCTGAATCTGCCATCCATAAACATTGAAGGGACTATTAAAACCAGAATTAAAACCTGATAAACTTTTATTTATTATGCCTTTACTACAATAAACAGGTACTATAGGAGTACCACCTGTTACCAGTTCCCAGTTATCATTCTTATCAATTCTTATTAAATCAAAGCCTAATGGAACTAATAATGCTAAAGGAAGCGGCTTTGTAATAGCAGCATAAAGATAATTATTGTATAAACCAGTAGACATTATTTTTGAATTTGCAATATCGCCAAAACCTTTATTACCAACTAAAGTCCATTGATTTAATTTAGGATTAGAGGTATTTGAACGCCATATCTCTGCACCGTTATCAGTTGAAATACCAACATATAATTTATTGTTAAATATGGTCAAAGTGTCAATAGCACCTTTAGGATTTAAAGAAGAATCATAACATTTGTTATTTGTATCTGTTATTAGTTTGAATGGCTCTTTTTCAGGATTAGAAGAAACGTATAAATATGCATCTTTATTTGCAGAAGATTCATCAATAGTTGCAAGATATAGCTTGCCATTTAAAGAAGCTATAGCACGTGAACTGTTTCCAAGAATATTTGCTGTCTTAAGTTTTCTCCATTTAAGGCCATCATAGCTTTTATAAATATTTAGGTTACTGCCTGTAGATACAGCATAAATTGCTGGATTATCACATGGCGACTTATGAGTAATCATTATTCTGAATCCAAAGGCATAATCTTTAATATCAGTCTTAAATACTTTATACCAGCCGGATTTATTATTTTTATTATATCTCCATATTTCAGCACAATTATCAGTTCCAGTTATTAATGAGGAGGGAATAGATATATGAGAACCATAGTTGGTAATTACGGAACCTACAAGATTTCTTGATGTACCAATATAGATGTAATCACCTAGTTCTGCTATTGACCAGGCATAGCTGTTTTGTTTAGCATTGTAAGGATTCTTTATATCAAAACCGTTTATTTTTGATATTTTATTAAAAGTAAACATAATGTTTCTCCTTTGTTTAAAAATGTGTGAATGTTTATTAGTTTATTATATGAAATCACAATGTTAAGAGTGATTAATTGTTTAATATGTAATTTTAGAGGTTGAATAATAATGAATAGAAGAGTATAATTATACAAAAATAGATTTTGCAGGGGGAATTTAAAATGGATAAAAAATACTGTGTAATTAT
>CAZLOP010000138.1:0-5168 GCA_964561205.1 uncultured Clostridium sp.
CACTTCCTGCTCCACATCCAAAGCCTACACTTATAATAGGAACTAAAGTAACTTCACCAATTGCTATAGGCTCACCAATTACTGTTTCTGTTCTTAAAAATTTTTCAAAATTACTAAATATAGATTCCATGTTATCCTTAAAATTATTTTCCATTGCAAATTCCTCCTAGATTTCCATTTAATAAATTTATATTTTATATTGATCAATATGTTTTATACTAATTAATACACATTTAACTATTTAAAAGTTTCAACTTTTTTGATCTTTTTGCAAAAATTATTTTTCTTACTTCTTTTCTTAATAATAATACTAAAGTTTTAAATGCAATAACACACATAAAAATTGTTCCTTTAATTTCAACTTCAATGTCTAATACCTCTTCATTAAAATCCGGTTCAAGATTAATATCACTACTAGAAACAACTTCATTAACAATACTTATAAAACCACATAAACAACCAGTTATAGCCGGATTACTAAAACCATAAGTACCATTTATTTTAATAACTTTAGGTGCCACAATATGCAGTATATCTTTAAAATAATTGTATATTATATTTATAACTTTTTTTGTTATGACCCCTTTTAATTTTGTTGTGATTCCCTTTAATGATTTTTTTTTCTTATTATCATGTTCCTTTTTGTGCTTCTTTTTTACTTTATCAGTTTTTTGTAATGGCATATTAAACTTTATTCCACATAACTTTAAATATGCTTTCACTTTATCCTGTGGTTTTTTTATTAATCCAGCACTTAAACCCCCAAACAGCCACTTAACTTTAACTTCTCCATCTAAGCCATCATTAAGCTTCCCATTAGTACTATATTCAAATGGTACAAACATAATTACACAAATGGAGATTAAAATAAATAATAAGATTCCAGTTATAATTTTTAATACCAAAAACAGTACAGACATAATTACACCGCCTTTAATATTTTATAAATTTTGTTATTTTCCAGTTTTTTCTCACAGTATTTTTCTGCTGCTTTTTTTACCACTGCTGCACCTGCATTCAAATTCTTTTTAATTAATCTGTCATAAGGATTATTGTATCTTAATTTATATCCTCTAAATACTGCAGATTTGATTAATTTTAAACTTTCTTTATAATTGCTGTATGCTATTTTTTCTAATTTTTCATTATTTACTTCATTTAAACAATTATCATATATAATTTCACTTAATATACTCAGTCTATCAGGTATTTCTATATCTTCAAAATCAAATTTTTCAAGGTTATATTCCATGTTTTTTATTTCTTTTAATTCATTTTCACATTCTTTACAATATTTTAAATGTTCTTCTAGAATTATTTTTTCCAAAGGTTCTATTGTATTATCTGCATAAGAGTATAAAAGTTGTTTGTCCATTTTACACATTATGTATTCCCCTCCATAACATTTTTCAGCTTTTTCTTAAGAATTGCTTTTGCACGATAAATATCAGTTTTTATTGTGCCCAATGGCTTTTCCATAAGGTCTGCTATCTCATTATAAGATAGTTCCTCATAATACCTTAAAGTTATGACCATTCTATATTCTTCAGGCATTTCACTAAGATAATTTTTTATTATGTTTTTTGTTTCATTGTTTAAAATATCATTTACTACATCTTCGTCTGATACAAGAGTATCTTCTAATGAAATTTCATCACTGCCGTCTCCAATTGCAGTGTTCATAGAAATAACATTATTCTTTACAGTTCTCGTAAAATTCAAACATGTATTTACAGAAATTCTTCTTATCCATGGATGAAAGGACTTACTTTCATCAAACTTTTTTATGTTTTTAAAAATTTTAATATATATATCCTGTACCAGGTCCAGTGCATCCTGTGGATTCTGCACATAGCTGAAACATAAAGAATATAAATATTTTTCATACATCTTACACAATTTCATAAATGAATACTTATCATATTCTTTACATTTTGCAATAAGCCTTTTATCTACCTCCACATTTATTCCCCCGTACTCTTAAATTTTTCTTTCTACTATAATAATACACTCCTTAAATAGAAAAAGTTTCACATTTTTTAAAAATTATTTCCACCAAGTCTCCATATGCTTGCTGTATATCCATTACTATATATAACCTTCATCCATTGATTTAATGTAGTTTTATCAGCATACCATACTTCATGCTTGTTATTGTTTTCATCAATATAATTAAAAACTAAACAGCTGCTATTTTTATCACGTTTTTCTTTTATTTCATATTGTCTTATAATTTCCTGTGCTTTTTTTTCATCTATTGAAACACCCTTTTGTCCCTCCTGCCAGTCAATACCTCCTGCAGCAACTGCAAATTTCTTACTTCCAGGTATAACCTCTGCTTTATCTATAACATTTTGAATAAACTCTGCATTAGCCTTTTCTCCTGGTTTATCTGAACTGCCATGAAGATTGTAACACATTATAATATACTCAGGTCCTTCAATAAATTTTATATCATTATATGGTATGGATGGTTCTAAAACAATTCTAAGTTTAAGATTTTCTTCTATAGCTCTTTTATATAATCTTTCAACAAAATTGAAATAATTATTCCATAAAGGTAATTTATTTTTTATCTGCTCATAATCAATTTCTATTCCATCAAAATCATACTGCTTAACAATACCTATAAGCTCTTCTACATGTGTATTTATTGACTCTTCATCTTTAAATAAGCTTTCCAAAAGCTGTATATCCTTTAATGATTTATTATTTTCATCAACAACATCATTAACAAATGTAATGTACTTATCATATTCTGCTTTTTTTGTAGAATTGTAATACTGAATAAGTTCATCAGGTATAACTATATTATAGTTTCCATCAAAATAAGCTTCAAAATATGAAACACTTGTTAATTTTGAATCTAAAGCTTTAATTTCATTTGATACATCAAGATTCCAATATGCTGCCCATGCCCCTAAATCTGATATACTCATGTCAAAACTCTCTGCAGTATTAACATCTTCTTTAATTGTCTTTTCTGCCTTTCCACATCCAAACAAATTCAATATACAAAAAATGCAGCCTATTACTGTTATACTTTTTTTTAATGTAGTCTTCATTTTCTTTCTCCATATTATTTATTTTTATAAATTTTCTATAAACCAGTTAACTATTCTTTGTATTATATTGTTTCCATAATAGATTACTTTCTCTTTTCCACTAAACCTATTATCATATAAAATGTTATTTTCTCCATCAGTGACATACAGATCTGTAAAGATTCCATCATAAATGTCATCTGTAATATTTCTTTGACTGTATCCATAATCAGCCCATGAAGATTCTAAATATATACTTCCGGATTTATTTTGTATATTTAAATCTTCTGCAATATTTTTATCATGAGCCTTTACTGAAAGTTTATTATTGTTCACAGATATTGTAATCTTAACTTTTCCAATATCCTTTATATCGTATTGTTCACTTTTATCTTTTCTTAAGTCATAAGACCCTAATACTTTTTCTACTCCATTATTTTTATCTATAATTTTTATTTCATTATTAATAAGCTTTACTTCTACACAGTTATTCTGTTCTTCATCAGAATAAAGATAGAATCCTTGGGAACCTATAATATTGCCATCCAACTGTACTGATATATTCATATCTTTATAATTATGACTTTTCAACAGTTCTACTAATCCATTACTTTGTGATTCAGAAGTTAATATTATTTTGTTGTCTTTAAATTCAGCCTGACCTTTTATTTCTTTAAACCTTGCAGCTCTCCTTTTATCTCCAGTAACAAACTTTATGTTTTTATCTGTATCATTATTAATTTTCATTAATAAATGATTTGTTGACCAGTAAGTCTGCGGCTGTATTCTTGTTAAATCATAAATTGAACTGTCTTTTGTATTTAGCGAATGTCCTTCTCTGTTAAAGTTCATTTTAAATAAATTCTTAATCCATTTTTCATTAATTTTGCCTGCAGCATCACTTGTTCCAAATTTCTCTGTATTAGAATGCATTAATACATAAAGGTCTGGAACATATCCAACCTCTTCACTATATATCTTTTTAAGAGCATTATAATCATAGCTGAATCTTTCTTCCATTTCTTTATAAGATTCAATTGGAATATTATCTTCATCCCTTATGTAATCCATAAGATAATGATTATAATCTCTGTTAATTTCTGATTTTTTCCTTAAAAATTCTTCACTTGTTAAATTGCCAATATAATTTTTATCTTTGTCAAATACATTTATATATGCAAGCCGGTATCCATTGGTACCAAGCTCCCAAAATGTAGTTTTTATTAACCTTTTAAGGTCATTTGCTTTTAAAAATTTAGGATTACTTCCCTTAACCTCATCTGCATAAGTAAACATTGATGCTTTGTAGTTATATTTTTCCATGACTTTTTCAGCAAAAACTGCCGTGTCATTTCTTCCATCCTCAAACATAAGAAACAAAGATTTTTCTGGCAGTTTTTTACCGTTTTTATAATAATCAATTATATCCTGTTGAGTTACAGTAACATATCCATTATCCTTTAATGCTTTTAGCTGTGCCTCAAGACTTTCAGTACTTATAAAACTATCAGTTCCATTTCTATCCACCCCAAAATATGAAACTGCTATAAAACCATTATCACTACTCCCTGTTTTAGTATATGGCTCATAACTTGTGACAGAAAAAAGTGCCTTCCAAACAAGTATAACTAATACAACTAATGTTATGCTTTCAAATATGGTTCGTATTACTTTTATGAAATTCTTCTTTTTTAACGAAAACACTTTCTTTTTCATCTAATCATATCCTCTTTTTTATTTTCTTTTCAGCTTTCATTTGTTTTTTCTTTTCAGCTTTTACATCACTTGCAGTCATTCTTGTTCCCCATGTAGACTTCCAGAATGTAAGAATTGCTATAGGCATCTGCCATAAAAGTACCGCTTCATAATAAATACAGAATACCATACCAAAAATCCATGTAGTACTTTTTCTAAGCAGCATCTGGGCAAAACTCATCATAAGCGCCATCATGAAAAGTCCTACTAAAAATGTTGTAGGAAAAATATGATTAGTTAACGGAACATAAATCATGTTATAAATAACAACTGTTGGAGCTGCAACAGGCACTATAAGTCCTATATAAAATAACACAGACATGAAAGGTTCTTTTTTCCATATAAATGTACCTGCCATTATGGATTCTC
>CAZLOP010000139.1:0-4181 GCA_964561205.1 uncultured Clostridium sp.
TTAATCTTTTTGATGCTCCTGAATTTGAAACGGCTATAACAACATCTTTTTTTGTTAGATTATAGGTATATGCAATTTGTGTCTCCCATATTGTATTTGCAACAGATGGAATACCAATTTGATTAAATTTGTAACACCCATCCAATGCAACAGGAATGGTATTTCCAACAGCAGCAAATTGTATTGTTCTTGCATTTTGTATTAGATTAAGAATTTCTTTTAAATCTTCTTCATTTATTGAAGAAATAGTTTGTTTTATTTCTTCAATTTTATTAATAAGAATATTATTAAGGGATTCTCTCATTTTATGTTCACTAACATCACCAGAAACTTTAGTATTTTCTTTTGGAGAGTTAACTAAATCTCCAGCTAATGTTATTTTTAAATGGTGAAAACCTTTCATTCCACACTTTCTACAAAATCTTGTTATGGTTGCATCACTTGTTCCTGCTGATTCTGCCAATTCTGAAATTGTCATTTCAATTAATTTTGTTTGATTTTTTAAAATATAATCAGCTATTTTCTTTTCTGCTTCAAAAAAATTGTTGTATTCAGTATAAATAATGTCAATAAGAGATTTTTGTTGTTTCAATTTATCATCTTCTTTCATTTTACTATTTATCTTATATTTAACTATACTAACAAAAATTATTTTCGTAAATAGTTTTTTTGAAAAAAATTATTTTCGTGCAGTCTGAAAAAGTAGAAAGGCTATAATAGGTTCTGGAGGATAGATGTCATAAGATGTTTTTGATATTATGGATATTATGAAAGGTGGAATATAGAAAAAATATTATTACTTATATGGAGGTATTATTCATATAGTGATTTAATGGATTTGTTTAGAGGAGCAAAAACTAAAGAAGAACAGGAGTTTTATGTTGTGCTTTCAAAAAACAGAAATAAGCAATACTTTTAAAAGCAGATATGGAAGCATAAATGAAAAGAAGATGCTTTTGTTTAAAGGCAGATTAATGCTTGAAGTATACAATAATGGCTGCAGCAGTCTTAATATAAATGATAAATAATAGATTTATAGTTTCTGAAAAAGAAAAAACAGCTAATAGAATAAATGATCTTCTTTTAACAAAGCTTCTTGATCATGAAAGAGTATGCAGTATATGTAAAACAAAGCTTTCATGGGATTATCCCAATGATATATGTATAAAATGTAAAATAAAGCTCCAGGCTGAAAGAAAAGAAAAATTAAAAAATGTTCAAAAAAGAAAATACAGATTTTATAGACATAGAAAAGAATTATAGTATGTATGGTAAAGTTAAAACCATTGATGTTCCATTATTTAAAACACTGAAAATTTCTAAGCCATATTCATTTCCATAATTAAGTTTTAATCTTTTATTGATATTTTTTAAAGCTATTCCTTTAAATTCATTATTTTTGTCATTAATATATTCATTTAATAAATGTAATTTTTCATCTGAAATGCCTTTTCCATTATCGGATACAGTAATTATTAGATTATTTTCAACGTGCATTGCCTGAATTATTATTTTTCCGTTGCTGCTGCATTGACTTAACCCATGATAAATAGAATTTTCGATTAATGGCTGTATAATCATTTTTATAATCTGACAGTCAGCAACATCGCTGCTAATCAGATTATCTATTGTAAACAGACTGTCAAATCTGACTTTTTGAAGATAAATATAATTGTTAATTATTTTAATCTCTTCTTTCAAGGTGACAGTATTAACTTTTTTGTTCATGCTATATCTTATTATTGAACCAAAATATTCTGCCATAATGGAAGTTTCATAATGGTCATTTATTTCAGCCATCATGTGGATGGATTCAAGCGTATTATATATAAAATGTGGATTAATCTGATTTTGAAGCTGTTGTAATTCAAGTTCTTTCTGGTCAAGTTTTGTTTTATAGTTTAAGTCTATTAATCTGTGAATTCTATTTTTCATATCATTGTATGATTTAACAAGAATTCCTATTTCATCATTTTTGGTATATTTAAACTCAGAGGATAAATTAAAGTCTGTTCTTTTATTCATATTTTCAATAAGGCATGATATTGGAGTAAAGATACGATTTAGAAAGAAAATATAAATAATTAAAAATAGTATTAAGTAAAATATTAGGTTATAAACAAAGAAATTTAAATAAAATTTACTTGTTTTATTTATACTTGTTTTAGGAATATAATTAATAACACTCCATTCTAAGTCATCTATTTTATATTTACAAATAATATTGGCATCAGTTTTTATAATAGAATTATTTTCAATTTGTTTTAAACTGTCTGTTAAATCTGAAGAGTTTTTATTATTATCAAAAGTGTTTGTACTAATAATTAAATTGTTATTATTATCATATACCTGGAGAATTTCATTATTATAAGGCAGATTATTTAATAACAGTTTTTCTATTTCATATGATGGTATTGTTAGTAAAAGAATGCCTGAAAGTTCCTGAGTCTGAAGATTTGTTATTTGTCGTGTTACTGCAATTAAACTGTCATCATTTTCAGTGCTGTTTTCATAAATATTATTAAAAGTCATGTTAGGTATAATTTTTACTGCTTTTTCAGAATTTTTAGCATTTATAAACCAATCTTCTGTGGAAAGATTTTTTAATTTGTCATTTGAAATATTTCGAGAAGCAGATATACCATTTCCTGATAAATTATAAATGTAAACTCCGTTTATTAAATCATTTTGAATAAGTATCATCTGGCATATATATGATATAAAATTAAGTTCTGTTATTGTATAAGGCTTATTATTACTTAAAATTGAAGTCAGCTTATCTGTTTCTGGAATAATTAGTGGATATTTTGATATATCTATGCATGTATTTAATTTCTGTTCTATTTGTCCACTAACATTTTGAGTATTATTTTCTATAATCTTTTCTGTTCTTTTAAATTCATATGAAGAAAATGAATAGATATTTATTGAAGTTATTATAAAAAATAATATATATATGATTATAAATATAAAAAGAGTAAGTTTCTTTATTGATGTATTTTTTAAATGAAAACTCATAATTCCTCCAATAATATAATTTTAAGTTAAATATATTATAACAAAAATATATTTAAAATAGTATAAAATGTAAAAATATGATATATTATTTATAAATAAAGAATTGGTATACAAGTGTCTGGAGGAAAATATGAAAATATTAGTAGTTGATGACGATAATATTATCAGAAGAGGATTATGCAAAGTTTTAAAAAGGCTTGATGATACAAATGAAGTAGAAGGCAGTTTTCAGAATGGGAAAACAGCATTGGAATACCTGAAAGAAAATTATATGTCAGTAGATCTTGTTATAACAGATATAAAAATGCCTGTAATGACAGGAATAGAATTAATAAAATATTCAAATGAACAATTGGACAAAGTACCTCTTTTTGTAGTACTAAGTGGTTATGATGAATTTGATTATGTTAGAGATACCATGAAAATGGGAGCATTTAACTATCTTTTAAAGCCTATTAATATGGAAGAATTAAAAAAGCTAATGGAAGAGGCAAAGGAAAAAATAAATAAAGTCACAACAAATAATAGAATTTATAATAAATCATTGGAGATTATGAAAAAAGAATTTTTCAAAAGTATATTATTTTCTAATAAAACATCATTAAAAGCAAAGGATAATATACTTTTACATGATATACAGTTTGATGAAGCATATGTGTATAAATTGATTATAGCAGATATAAAGAATGAAAAAGAAAATAAAGAAATATCAGCAGTATTTATTAATATGGTAATGGAAGACAGCAAAAAATTAGAATACTGCAGTTTTTATTATAAAAATCAAGTATATATTATCTTTTATATAAACAAAAATAAGTATGAGAATGCAGAAGAAATAATAGAAAATATAGATAATAAAAGTGATATTTTCAATAATAATAATATAAATGTATATATAAATAAATCAGTTAATGAAGTATACAAACTAAAAAATCAGGTGCAGCTTACAGAGTGTTTTATAGAAAATAATAAAGCAGAAAATATAAAGGCAGAGAAATATTTTTTATATGATGAAAAAGAAATTGATAATGTAATAAGTAAGAAGGAAACATTAAAAGAAACAACTGTCATTAAGCTGGCTAAGGAATATATAATGTTTAATTACAATAAAAATATAACACTTAAAAATGTTGCAGATGAGGTGTATTTAAATAAGAATTATT
>CAZLOP010000139.1:4191-5130 GCA_964561205.1 uncultured Clostridium sp.
TTGCATAATTTTTCTCCTTTTTTAGTTTTAGTTTTTTATGATTTTATTTCAAAATATAGAGTTAAAAAGGCAAAGCAATTACTCCTTACTACTAATTTGAAAGTATATGAAATAGCTGAAAGAGTAGGCTATAGTGATTCTATATCATTTGGACGTGTTTTTAAAAAAATTACAGGATGTACTCCAAATTCATTTAGAAATAATAATTTTGAGTAAGCTGCATGCTGTATAAGGAGAAGGATACAATATGAATAAATGGTATAAAATATTAGGGATTCTCATTATTACGCTTATATGTCAGTATTCTGTTTCTCAAAAATATATGGATGAGAATAATGCAGAAAATAAAAAATCAGCAGAAACAATTACATTTATAAGCAACAGAGTTGATAAGGAGAAAGAATTAAAAGAGTTAATTGCTGAATATGAAAGTACTCATAATAATGTAAAAATAAATTTAGAGCTTATTGGCAATGCAGAAGAAATTTTATCAAGAAAACTTTCTATTGGTGAGCTGCCTGATGTTACACTAATTCCGGAAATTATACATAAAGATAATTTTAGTAAATATTTTATACCTATAGATGATATAGGTATAAGCAAAGAGAATATGTATAATTATGAACTGGGAGTAGGTGATGATGGAAGATTATATGGAATTTCAACGTCTCTTATATGGAATGGAATCATATATAACAAAGAAATTTTTGAAGAAGCTGGTATCACTAAGACACCAGAAAATGAAGAAGAGTTGTGGGAAGCATGCAGTAAAATAAAAAATATTGGAATTACACCTATAGTTATTAATTATAAACAGCCATGGACAATGAATATGTGGCTGGAAAAAATACCTTTATTATATAATATTAATTATAAGGAAAATTTAATTGAGGATATTTCATAATAGAAATATCCAAATCTGTGGATAACTTTTTAAAT
>CAZLOP010000140.1:0-489 GCA_964561205.1 uncultured Clostridium sp.
CTGGATATGATGCAAGAAATGCATACTTTGAATGTATCCATGAAATGAAATTAATTGTAGACTTAATTTATCAATCAGGTTTTGCTGGTATGAGATATTCAATTTCTAACACAGCTGAATATGGTGATTACATTACAGGACCTAAGATAATTACTGAAGATACTAAGAAAGCTATGAAGAAAGTTCTTAAAGACATTCAAGATGGAACATTTGCAAAAGACTTCTTATTAGATATGTCTGCAGCTGGTGGTCAAGCTCACTTCAAAGCAATGAGAAAGTTAGCATCTGAACATGCTTCAGAAAAGGTTGGAGAAGAAATACGTAAACTTTACAGCTGGAATGATGAAAGCGGTAAATTAATAAATAACTAATATTTTAGTTTAATATTGAAATGGCTGTCACGTTAATTTGTGACAGCCATTTTTATCTATGATCTTCTAATTCATAATTATTATGTAAAAAATCTGCAAAATGATTAGTTACTTTTTC
>CAZLOP010000140.1:499-5052 GCA_964561205.1 uncultured Clostridium sp.
GTATGTCCTATGTTATTCATATCATTTGGAAAATCAAAATTTATTTCAGCCATAATTTCTTCAGATGAATAATTTATAAATGGAATGTTGTTTTTATCTGCAGTCTGCTTAATAGTATTATAAAGCACAGAATCATCTGTATACCAGCAATCTGTATTATCACCAGCATAATCATAAGGTGCGTTAGTAAATACCAATTTAAAGTTGAATTCTTTTGAAAGTTCTATGAACTTATTTAAATATTTTTCACTTTCTTGTGGAAGAGTTCCAGTTTGAGTTCCATGTTGATATTCTTCCATTGGTTTTCCATAATGCTCAACACCTGCGCCATATCCAGTAAGAGACGGATTAGATTCTACATCAATTGCAAAATCTGATTCTGTAAGTGAACTCCATCTTTCGTGATATTTTATAAATGGGAAAAGATACTCTATTCGCTGATTTTTTGGAACACAGTTATTGATGGCTTCAAGCTTATTCTTAGAAAATTTTAAATTATCAAGAACATATCTTATATAACCTTCGTCACCATACTTGTCTTTAAGTCCAAAATAGTATAAGTCTAAAACAACTATTTTGGGCTGTTGAACCTTAAGAGCTTCTTTTAATAGATAATAAGTAACATTAACAGGCTGACCTCCAGTAGCATAGTTAAAACTTGTAATGCCATATTTATTATACAAAATAGAAGGGTCCATCATTCCATTCATGTGGCTTGAGCCCATAAGTAAAACATCATATGAGGTATTTTCATCATATAATCCCTGATATAATTGTTCTGTATGACCAGGATTAACAAAGTAAGGTGCCATTTTACTCATAAAAGTAACTGCTATAAAGATTATTATGATACATTTAAAAATAAATTTCTTTGCCATGATAACACCTCCTAAAACTGTGAATAAATAAATTGTTGAGCACTATATCCTGAGCCATATACTCCAAATAGCAGTATGAATAATACAGCCAAAATATAGAAAGCCCATCTAAACCAAAATGATTGTTTAGATAATTTATCAAGAAGATCAAATTTAGTTTTTAAGTAATCTACAATAATGAGAATTATAATACATACAATGGATAAGGTTAATTCAATTTGTGGCAGCCCAAGGTTATACATTGAACCATCAATAAAAATCCATGGATTATTTACAAACATATTTTTAAAA
The DNA here is from genome assembly GCA_964561205.1 of uncultured Clostridium sp. GTDB lineage: Bacteria > Bacillota > Clostridia > Clostridiales > Clostridiaceae > Clostridium. Next base: position 1,669 of record CAZLOP010000140.1, read on the forward strand.
ATAATTTTTATATCGTGAATTGAATTAGCTCTAAAAAATATCCAGGCAAAATTTACAAGAAAAAATGTTATGAAAATTTGACCAAATCTATAAGAAAAACGAGTTGTATCAATTTTATGTTTTTCAATAAATTTTTGTTTATATGGTTTAATGAGATTTTCTATAACCTGAAATATTCCGTGTAAGAAACCCCATATAACATATGTTAAGGCAGCACCATGCCATAATCCGCTTACAAGAAAAACTATTAAAACATTTAATTGTGTACGGAAATAGCCTTTACGATTTCCACCTAAAGGTATGTATAAATAATCAGTAAACCATGATGTAAGGCTTATGTGCCATTTTTTCCAGAAGTCTTTTATTGATGTTGCAAAATAAGGTTCTTTGAAGTTTGTTGGCAATTTAAAGCCCATAACTTGTGCACATCCAATAGCAATGTTTGAATATCCTGAGAAATCACAGTATATTTGTATGGTAAATAAAAGAGATGCAAGTATAATTTCATAACCATAATAATCAGCAGGACTATTAAAAACAGTATTTACAATAATTGCAATTCTATCAGCAATTACAGCTTTTTTAAAATATCCCCATAGCATTTGAAGTAATCCGTTTTTGGAATTATAATAATCAAATTTATGCACCTCACTATATTGTGAAAGCATATTTTTTGATTTTGCAATTGGACCTGCAATTATTTGAGGAAAGAATGATACAAATAAAGCATATTTTCCAATATTTTTTTCTGGTTTTATATCATGTCTATATACATCAATTATGTAGCTTATTGCTTGGAATGTATAATATGAAATTCCAACAGGAAGCATAAAGTCCAGTGCAGGAAAGTTTAATGTAATATTAACTTTTTCGAATATTCTTATAAGTATATTTGTAAAGAAGCCATAATATTTAAATATAAACAATACACCAATATTTATTAATAAAGAAAGAGTAAGAATTGAATTTTTATAAAATATAGCTTTTTTCTTATTAGTGAATGAATCTGCTTTGCTTATTAGTAAAGCGGTTATATAAGTTACAAGTGTTGAGAAACATATTATCACTGCATATTTAGGATTCCAGCACATGTAAAAATAATAGCTGGAAATTAAAAGCCATATCCATCTTAATTTTGGTGTTATTAAATAATATAAGAAAGCTACAATAGGGAAAAAAATAAGAAATGCAGCAGAATTAAGTGTCATAAATATTTCCTCCTAATTATAAATTATGTTAATTAACTAAATGTATTATAAAGCTACAAAATAATACTAATATAAACAGTAATATTTTATACTTTCTCTGAGTAAATAATCAAGGAATATAGAAAAAATAATGAAATGATATAAGTTTACTTTGCCATGTTAAAGTTGTAAAGAGAGAAAATTATAGTATAATTTATATTATAAAAGGTAAGAAAAAATACAGAGGTGATATAGATGAGTGATTTAGATTCAAAGCTGAAGAGCAGAGAATTGGATTTATTTTTTCAAGGAATATTAAAACTAAATAATTTAGATGAATGTTATAGATTTTTTGAAGATGTTGCAACAATTAATGAAGTAAAGGCATTAGCACAAAGATTATATGTAGCAAGACTGCTTACAGATAAAAAGACATATTCTGAAATAGCAAAAACCACAGGAGCAAGTACTGCAACAATAAGCAGGGTTAATAGGTGTTTAAATTATGGAAGTGATGGTTATGGAATAGTACTGGATAGAATAAAAGATATAGATATTAAATAATTTTTTTATAATATATGTGAATAGGCTTTTAATGTATATATTAGATTGTAAAATATTATAAAAAATATTATACTAAGAAAAGATATAATAAAATAGTGTAGAATTTAAAGCTTTTTAAAAGTATTATAATAATAAAAATTAAGAAACGAGGGAAAATTTTATGAGCAGAATGTTTGGAACTGATGGGGTAAGAGGTGTTGCCAATTCAGAACTTACAGCACAAATGGCATATAATTTAGGAAGAGCAGGTGCATATGTATTAACTGAAGGAACACATAAACCTAAAATATTAGTTGCAAAGGATACAAGAATATCAGGAGATATGCTTGAAGCAGCTCTAATTGCAGGTATTTTGTCAGTTGGTGCTGAGGCTGTTGTACTTGGAGTAGTACCTACACCGGCAGTTGCATATTTAACAAGACAGTATAAGGCTGATGCAGGTGTTATGATTTCAGCATCACACAATCCAGTAGAATACAATGGAATAAAATTTTTTGATGGAAAAGGATATAAATTATCTGATGAATTAGAAGATGAAATACAAAGAGTAATTGAAAGTGATTTTGAAAATGTTCCAAGTCCAACTGGAATTCAAATAGGAAAAAGAGAAAAAGTTGAGATGGCAGCATTAGATGATTATATTGAGTTTGCAAAAGGAACTGTAACAAAAAGCTTAAAGGGACTTAGAGTTGCTTTAGACTGTGCTAATGGTGCATGTTATAAAGCTTCAATAAAAGCTTTTAGAGATCTAGGTGCAGATGTTTATGTAATTAATGATAATCCAGATGGAACAAATATAAATGAAAATTGTGGTTCTACTCATCCTGAAGAATTAATGGAATATGTAGTTAAGAAAAAATGTCATGTTGGATTTGCCTTTGATGGTGATGCAGACAGATGTCTTGCTGTTGATGAAAAAGGAAATCTAATAAGTGGTGATTTTGCACTACTTGTTTGTGGTATGGCTATGCAAGAAAGTGGTAAACTAAAAGAGAATACTATAGTTGCTACAGTAATGAGTAACTTGGGTCTTCAAATTGCATGTGAAAAGCAGGGATTAAATTTAATTAAGACAAAAGTTGGAGACAGATATGTTCTTGAGGAAATGCTAAAAGAAGGGTATGCTCTAGGTGGAGAACAATCAGGACATATAATTTTTTTAGATCATAATACTACAGGTGATGGACTTGTAACTGCATTACAGATTTCAAGTGTAATTGTTAGCAAAGGTAAGCCATTATCAGAATTATGCTCTGTTATGAAAGAACTTCCTCAAGTATTAGCTAATGCAACAATTCCAAATGATAAGAAAAATGCATATTTAACTGATGATGAGATTCAAGGAGAAATAGCAAAAATAGAACAAGCGCTTCATGGAGTTGGAAGAGTTCTTATAAGACCGTCAGGAACAGAACCATTAGTAAGAGTAATGCTTGAAGGCGAAGATCAGGCAGAAATAGATAAGATGGCCCATGGATTAGCTGAACTAATTGAAAAGAAATATAACTAATAAAATTAAAGGAGTTGGCAATGAAGCTGTTGCACTAAATAATTAGAGCAAAGTTATTTTTCTTTTTAATAAATCAGAATTTGACGAATTAAACTAAGAACTAAAAGCTAAGAACTAAAAACG
>CAZLOP010000141.1:0-4981 GCA_964561205.1 uncultured Clostridium sp.
CACGTTCGCTTACTCACGACTAAAGTCACGAGTGTGCGCTCACGATTTAATCAAATCTTTTGGAAGTAAATCTCTGCAAAAATAAGCTGTTGCAAATGGACTTCCTTTTACAACTACATCCATATGATCCTTGTCATGATAACAAACTCTTGCATCAAAACTAAGAATCTGGATTCCTTGTTTGAAATACTTGTATCTCGTTTTGCCCTGCAATGAATTTAATGGTAATAAAATCGCAAACGGTTTATTAAATGAGTACAACCGTTCTAATACCTTGTCTTTTAATGAGAAGGGTGGATTACTTACTAAAATATCCCACTGTTCAGGTTCATACTCAAAGAAATCTTGTCCTTCCTGCAAAGAGCTTCTTACGACATTAAAGCCTTCTTCTTTTAATCGCTGATAGAAACTACTCCATTCTTGGTCAAATGGACACCATATCGTTTTATCTTTGGGAAGATATTTGATAATATGATCTACGATAAAATAGGGTGAAAAAAGTTCATTATCTTCTTTATCAGAAGTTAAATATCCTACATTTAATCCTATATAAATCACTTCCTTTGTATTAAATTTTAATAGTTCGGGAATAATCACCTTGATTAAGGCATAAGAAATTGTTATAATATGTATCACAAATATATAAGGCCCGTGTCAAAACCCTTTTAAGTGCTATTCATCCCACCTCTAAAAGAGTGGGCCTTCACACTTGTTTCTGTAAATTATTCCCATTTTTGTTATTTAATACTTCTATAACTTCTTCTAGTGAACTACTCCGAAACTAAAACTTCGGAGAGTGCTGTAACTTAATTTTCAAATTCAATAATCTGATCTACCAAATTCTTACATTCATCCATTACATAATCCAATGTTCGAACTTCTCCACTACTGAAATTAGAATAAAGGTTAATTCTTGTTTCATTAAGTTTACTATTAGGAAAATATTCTTTTAATTTTTCAATATCTATCTTGTCATTGTAATGAGCACAATCGAATCCAAACCACCAAAAATCACTCTCTACTGGATATTCTGAATTTTTACCACCATCAGCAAAAGTAATTCCACCATGTACATCAAAATGAATACCAACTGTAATATCTTCACTTTCTTCACTAAAATTTTCCCACTCAAGTTTTGATTTATTAATAGGAAGATAATCATAATAGTCTTTTTTCCATAATGAGCTGTTCTCATCTACACCAACATAACCACACCTATGTCCCATATCTGTAAAAATAACAACACATCTATATCCTCTGTATACAAAATCTTTTTCTATTTTAAACATAATTACACATCCTTTAATTGATAATTTTAGTGTTTCTTGTTACTTCTCTCTGATTTTCACAAAACTTAGCGATTTGTTCTAATGTTAATCTTTCTGTACTAGACACATTATAGTTATCCATACATTCCAATATGAGTTCATGTTCATCTGTCTTACTATTACATGCAAGAATCTCTAAATATTCATCTTTTGTCATATCAACATTCCCCCTATTCACCCCAAACAAGGATTAACTTGATTGGTTTCTTTGAACATTTGTAACATATTCTTATAATTTTTCTTTTGTATTCCAATAAAGTCAGTTGCTTTTCTAGCATACTTTGTAAGCCAATTGCATACTTCTTCATCTATATCTTCTTTTATTCCATATGCAATCATAGCTAATAGTGATGGCATGTTTTCTTTCTTATATATTGGACTATCTACCATAACACAATCTTCAAGCATATCTGAAAAAATTTGGATATCCTCTTCTTCTACATTAGACTCTACATTTTCTTTAATAAACTCCAAAGGTGTTACTTCTTTTAAATCTTCCTTATTAATATGTAAAAACTCATTCATCAGAGTTTCTAATATATGTAATTTTTTTGTGACAATTTTCTTGTCTTTCGTGCCATTCTTTTTATCAATAGTATTGAATAACTCACCATCTACTTCTTTTTTATTCAAATCATTTATGAAAGCTACTAAGAAATCATTGAACTTTTTATCTTCTAATCCTGTTTTTGAAAACTTATCAAATATAGTAAGCCATATAAATGTATCTTTTCCATCAAAAACCACTTTTGTTTCTTTAGTTATAATTTTCTCTAATCTACTTAAATGACTTTCCAATATATCAAAGTCTTCTTCATTAGCATTATTGTTCAGATAATTTGCTATATTTTTACCATTCTTATTCCATTTTTCGAAATAACGCATACACATTACTGTTTCAGCTATAATTCTTTCTAACTTACCTTTTTCCTTTTCTTTTTGTAATATAACGTTATTTTCAATAAAAAATCTTTTGTTACATATCTTTCTAATTTTCTTTGCGAATCGTGGAAGATATGTAAACATCTTCTGATTTGCATTCATGGTAGAATGTAAATTGTATTTTTTTGTATATTTAGAAACTTCTTCTAATTCACATTCATGAATTACTGTTTCGAGTTGATATTCATCAAACTTATCTTGAAGTTCTTTTGGAAGTTGTTCAAAAGTTTTGCCTTTTATATCAAATTCACAATCAACCCATACCTTTTCTCCAAACTCATCTGTTTGTTTAACTTTATATTTGATTATAGAATCTTCAACTGATCTTTTGATTCTATAATTCATATAACGAAACTCCATGAAAGCAGCCGTTCTACTTCCACCATCAACGATGTGGATTTGTCCACAATTTTCTTCTGCTAATATTAATGGTGGAATATATTCATCGTTGAGTATTGTCACGACAAGACCATCAACGATAGGTTGCCATGCTGGACTTCTTTGTGTATCAGCATCATTAGAGATATCATCTCTTCTTACTTTCTTTAAATATTGTTTCATTGTATATACTTGTTTTCTTGGTCTTGCCATAACTTTATTACTCCTCTTTCATTATCTTTTTTGTATTTTCATATGAATAAATTGCTTTAATGTTATCATCATATTCATTCAAGTCAATATGTAATTCTTCTAATATTTCATCTATGTTAAAACCTTTACTAATGAAATATAAAATAGCTCTTTGTAGGTTTGATAATCCTAAAAGATAATCTTTCATTTCAGGACTGTAATACTCTCTTTTTTCTTTAAAAAGTTCACTTTCAACAGTTTCTTTACTTTTTATAATATCTTCTATAATGATAGTATTGTTTTCATCAACATACTCAAAAATAGAAATTACATTTTCATCACATTTTCTTTTCTTTCGATGTCTTTTGGTCATTTCTGTTTTGAATCTATTCATCAGACAACAATACAAGAAACCATTAAAATCTTGCTTACCATCATACCTACATAAAGCATCGCAATAAACTTCATCTGCTAAAGAATAAAAATCAGTAGGATCAACATTAAACTTTAGTTTAAATAAAATCTTATCTACTAATTTTTTAAGTTTCTTTGCATCATCCACAAAATAAGAATCAACTAACTTTTTATTTTTTTCATATTGTTCTTCTATCTTCTCATTTCCCATCACAATCCCCACTCTCTTAAGTTATTTTCTCATATTTTAATCTTCTACATTTTTATGAAGTGCTTGCACATATATCAGAATTACTATGTATTCTCTATATAAGTCCTATCACCATTCGTGGTAGGACTTATTCTTTTCCCAAATACAATATCTTGCAATAATAGAACATATGTTTGCAAAAGTCAATATCTAGTATTGTTTTAATCTTCTCCAAAAGTAGTCCAATATACTCTCTTTATCTCATTAATTTCTTTTTCGTTTTTAACAGAACCAAGTTTTCTAATAATTCTTTTCTTGCTAATAACCCTGATTTGTTCGCCAAGTACAACTGAATCATTAACTAATCCTGTCGTATCGCTCTTTTTTATGATTGTATGAGTTGATTGATTTAATGCTTTTGACTTTGAACTTAAAGGCATTACAATCGTTGTAGTTGAAAACTTATTCCCACAATTATTTTGAATGATAAGTACTGGTCTTTTGCCCCCTTGTTCCGAGTCGAGATTTTGTCCTAAATCTGCCATCACGATGTCAAATTTTCTAATTTTAATCATACTCAGATTTCCTTTCTTTTTTTTTTGTTTTGTTGGGTTTTCACCTACATATTAACACTTGCATTAATTAATGTCAACGTAATTCACGTTTGTTTTCATTATTGCGAATGATAACTATTTTTGTTATAATTTACCAAAATACATTAGGAGGATATATGAAAGTTATATTAAAAGAAACACTTGCTAAAAAGAATATCTCTCAATATCGTCTTTCACTTATGACTGGTATTTCATCTCCCACTATCAATGAAATTTGCAATGGCAAACGTGATGGAATATCTTACTCTATATTAGATAAAATATGTGATGCTTTAGATTGTGAGGTTTCTGACATTTTACAACACGAAAAAAGTGATACTTAACAGGTATCGCTTTTTTTATTTAACATAGCGAAACATTTTATTGTTTGTTTTTTAATTCACATTTTACCTAACATTATTTTCTACAAAACTGTAAGAATCCTTATCATTTTGGCATAACTTGTAGCATTGAAATGATTCTGTTTTTGTTTGATGATAACATATCTTTCACATCTTTTTCTCTAATTCCTAACTGTCTTGATATTTGTTTTGTCAACATTAAAGACATTGCTCTTTCTTCTTCCTTTGCCATAACAACAGCTTTTATAAATCCTTCATTGTCAGGTTCTGTTTGAAGTATTATTTCTGTATCTTTTATTCTCTGTTCTAATTCAGAGAGTTTATGTAAGTTTTTCAAAATTATGTTTCTAGTATTCATAAGTTCACCATTCCTTTACTTCTTCGTTTAGTTTGAATTTAATACCTTTTAGCACAACACATATCATATTGGACTTCTTGATTCCAATAGTGAGTTATTGTATTTTGTGCATTAAAGAGTGATGTTATCATATATGACCTAATGTTATAAATTTTTGTCTTGGTATTTGACATGCACCTTACAACATAGTTTAGGTGTTTAGATGTTAGTTTTAAGAATTTACT
>CAZLOP010000142.1:0-4906 GCA_964561205.1 uncultured Clostridium sp.
CTTTTATTTTAGCGCTGGCTATTTCTTTTGTAAAAAACTGAAAAAATCTTTTTAATGAGTGCTTGTCAATGGTAAACAATTATTTTGAATTTTAGATATATTAATATATTTTAGAGCTCATTAAATATAATGGGCTCTATTTTTTATGAAAATTATAACTGAAGTTATTATAAAAATGGTTAATAGTGCACAATTAACTATTTAAAAAGAAAATTTAAAATGGGTAATTAAATAAATATATAATGTATATTAAGCAGTAATGGAGGAAAAATAAAATGGTAGTTATATTAAAAAAAGGTGTAAATAATTCAGAAATAGAAAGATTAAAAAGTCAACTAATGGCAAAAGGAGTTACTATAAGCGAAGTACAGGGTGAAGAAGTTAAAATTCTTGGTTTAGTAGGAGATACGAGCAACCTTGATCCTTTAAATATAGAAGCAAATGAAATAGTAGAAAGAGTTATGAAGGTACAGGAACCGTTTAAAAAAGCAAACAGAAAGTTCCACCCAGACAACACAATTGTTGATGTTAATGGAGTTCAAATTGGTGGAAATAAAATAGCTGTTATTGCAGGTCCATGTTCAGTAGAAACTAAAGAACAAATTGTAGGAATAGCAGAAGAAGTTAAGAAGATGGGAGCAAACTTCTTAAGAGGAGGGGCTTTCAAGCCAAGAACTTCACCTTATGCTTTCCAGGGATTAAAATACGAAGGACTTGAATTATTAAAAGAAGCAAGACAAAGAACAGGACTTCCAATAGTTACAGAGCTTATGAGTCCTTATGATATAGAAAAATTTGTAGAAGATGTTGATGTTATTCAGGTTGGTGCAAGAAATATGCAAAACTTTGACCTTTTAAAAGAACTTGGAAAAACTAAAACTCCAATACTGCTAAAAAGAGGTTTATCTGCTACAATAGAAGAGTGGTTAATGTCAGCAGAATACATAATGTCAAATGGTAATGAAAATGTAATTCTTTGCGAAAGAGGAATAAGAACATATGAAACTTTCACAAGAAATACTTTAGACTTAAGTGCTATACCAGCAGTTAAAAAATTAAGTCATTTACCAGTAATAGTAGATCCTAGCCATGCTACAGGAAAGTACTGGATGGTTGAACCTTTAGCAAAAGCAGCAGTTGCAGTTGGGGCAGATGGTCTTATAATAGAAGTTCATAATGATCCTGAAAATGCATTATGTGATGGTGCTCAATCAATTAAACCTTCTAAATTTGAAAAGCTTATTAATGAATTAAAATCTATAGCATCTGCTGTTGGTAGAGAAATTTAGAAGTTACTAATCATAAAAAGCAGTAAGTAATTCGGGGTAATAATAAAATTTAGTTTATTGGATTTTTTGAATGACGGCTGCATAAGTTTTATGCAGTGGTCATTTTTAGTATAATAATATTATTGGTTATGCAATTTAGTATAGGTTTAAAATTTAATTATATGTATAGATTATGATAGTTGGAAATAATTAAGGGGGATAAACATGGAAGATTTAATTGTAAACTTAGGTGAAAGAAGTTATCCAATAATAATAAAAAAAGGATTAATGGATAATGCAGGCAAAGAAATTAAAAAGATATATAATGGAAAGAAAATATTTATTCTTACAGATGAAAATGTGAATTCTTATTATGGAGATAAAGTAAAAAGTGTTTTAGAAAGTGAAGGATATACAGTTAAGTTAATGGCTCTTAAGCCAGGAGAAAGAACAAAATCATTTAATACACTTCCTTCTATATATAATGAATTATTAGATTTTAAATTAACAAGAAGTGACCTTATTATTACACTTGGAGGAGGAGTTGTTGGAGATTTAGGCGGATTTGTTGCTTCTACATTTTTAAGGGGAGTAGCTTTTGTTCAAATGCCTACATCACTATTAGCTCAAGTTGATAGTAGTGTGGGAGGAAAAGTTGCTGTTGACTTAGAGAGAGGAAAAAATTTAGTCGGCAGTTTTTATCATCCTAAACTAGTGTTAATAGATCCTAATGTTTTAAATACATTAGAAGATAAATTTTTCAAAGATGGTATGGGAGAAGTAATTAAATATGGATGTATCAAAGATGGACAATTCTTTAATTTCTTAAAATCATTAAAGACAAAAGAAGAAGTTATGAAAAGTATTGATAAAATTATTTACAAATGCTGTTATATTAAAAAGTGTGTTGTAGAAAACGATGAAAAAGATACAGGCGAAAGAATGCTTTTAAACTTTGGTCACACATTGGGACACGCTGTTGAAGCATACTATAATTATAGTACATACTCACATGGAGAATGTGTAGCTATTGGAATGTATGCAATAAGTAAATTGTCTGAAGAAAAAGGTTTAACTGAAAAAGGTGTAGCAGAAAGCATAAAAGAAATTTTAATTCAATATGGACTTCCATATGAAGCTGAAGTAGAAGAATTTAATAAAATACTTGATATTATTGCATTAGATAAGAAAAATATTGATAATGCATTAAAGGTAGTATTACTTAGAAAAATAGGCCAATCATATTTGGAAAGAACAAGTGTAGAATTTTTTAAATAACAATAAAATGGGGGAAAATCAGTGTCAGATTATAAAGTATATCCAGGTAAATTAAAAGGAAATGTTAAAATACCGCCATCAAAGAGCATGGCACATAGAGCTGTTATATGTGCTGCCCTTGGAAATGGATTGAGCAGGGTAAGCAATATTGATTATTCAGATGATATTATAGCAACAATTGAAGCTATGAAAAGTCTTGGGGCAGAAATAACCAAAAAAGATGAATATCTTGAAGTAATAGGAATAAAATCACCTTCAAATAAATGTACAGATATAGATGAAGAAAGAATAATTGACTGTAATGAGTCAGGTTCTACTTTAAGATTTTTAGTACCTATTGCAGCAACATTTGAAGGAGTAAACAGATTTGTTGGAAGAGGAAATCTTGGAAAGAGACCTCTTAATACATATTATAAGATATTTGATGAACAGAACATTAAATATTCTTATAAAGAAGGTGTTCTTGATTTAGTTACTGAAGGCAGATTAAAAGCTTCAGAATTTAGGGTTGAAGGAAATATTAGTTCACAGTTTATTACAGGGCTTTTATTTGCTTTGCCACTATTGTCTGGTGATTCAAAAATAACAATAACAACAGAAATGGAATCAAAAGGCTATATTGATTTAACTTTGAGTGCAATGAAAGATTTTGGAATTGAAGTTATAAATAATGACTATAAAGAATTTATTATAAAAGGTAATCAGATTTATAAGAGCAGAGATTATAGAGTTGAAGGTGATTATTCACAGGCAGCATTTTTCTTATGCGCAGATGCATTGAATAATGATGTGATAGTTAATGACTTAAAAATGGACTCACTTCAGGGAGATAAAGAAGTAATAGAAATTTTAGAAAGAATGGGAGTTAAAATTACTGAAGATGGTAATGGAATGACTGGAAAGACAGAATCTACATTAAAGGCTACAGTAATTGATGGTTCTCAGTGTCCTGATATTATTCCTGTTGTGTCTTTAGCTGCTGCACTATGTGAAGGCCGCAGTACAGTAATAAATGCTGGAAGATTAAGAATTAAGGAATGTGACAGACTTGCAGCAGTAACAAGTGAGCTTAACAAGCTTGGTGCTAAAATTACTGAAAAAGAAGATGGACTTATAATTGAAGGTGTTAAATCTTTAAAAGGAAATGCTGAAGTATGGAGTCACAAAGATCATAGAATAGCCATGACTTTGGCTATAGCTTCAACTGTATGTGAAGAATCGATAGTAATAAAGGATTATGAATGTGTATCAAAATCTTATCCACAGTTCTGGGATGATTTTAGAAATGTAGGAGGAAAGTTTAATGAGTGGAATGTGGGGTAATAATTTAAAAATTTCTATATTTGGAGAATCTCATGGAGCAGCAATAGGGATTACAATTGATGGACTTCCAAGTGGATTTGAAATTAACATGGATGAAGTGCTTAAGGAAATGGCAAGAAGAGCACCAGGAAAGAGCAAGCTTTCAACAGCAAGAAAGGAAGCAGATAAGCCAGAAATATTAAGTGGTTTCTTTGAAGGAAAAACTACAGGAACACCACTTTGTGCAATAATAAGAAATAGTGACCAGCATTCAAAGGATTATGGAAAGATGAAAAACTTAATGAGACCTGGACATGGTGATTATCCTGGTTTTATAAAGTATAATGGTTTTAATGATTACAGAGGCGGAGGACACTTTTCAGGAAGAATTACAGCACCACTTGTTTTTGCAGGGGCTGTGTGTAAGCAGATATTGGCTTCAAAAGGAATTGTAATTGGAGCTCATGTAAAGAACATAGGAAATATTGAAGATAAGAGCTTTAAAGATATAGAGTTATCTAAAGAAATGTTAAATGAATTTAAGGAATACGAACTTCCTTTAATATTAAAGGATAAAGAAGAAGCAATGAGAGATGAAGTTGCTGCTGCACGTGAAGATTTAGATTCTGTTGGAGGAAGTATTGAATGTGCTGTTATGGGCATAGATGCAGGTTTTGGAAATCCTTTTTTTGATTCAGTTGAATCAGAAATTGCTCATATGATGTTTTCTGTTCCAGCAATTAAAGGAATTGAATTTGGAAAAGGTTTTGAAATGAGCAGACTTAGAGGTTCTCAGTGTAATGATGAATATTATTATGATAAAGATGGAAATGTGAAAACTTATACTAACAATAATGGTGGTGTTACAGGAGGAATTACAAACGGAATGCCAATATTGTTTAAGGTTGCAGTTAAGCCTACACCATCAATAGCTAAAAAGCAGAGAACAATTAATATAGAAAATAAAGCTAATGAAGATTTGGAAATTGTGGGAAGACATGATCCTTGTATTGTACAAAGAGCTGTACCAGTTATTGAAGCAGCAGCGGCAATAGAAG
>CAZLOP010000143.1:0-4881 GCA_964561205.1 uncultured Clostridium sp.
TGGATTACTTAAGAAGCCAACCTCAACTAATACTGAAGGCATTTTTGTATTTCTCGTTACAAAGAAACTGCTGTCTTTTGCACCTCTATTATAAGCTCCTGTTGACCTTGCAACTGCATTTACAATTGTACTTGCCATAGTTCTGCTTGTAGATATTTTAGAAGCATTATATTCTCCACCAAAAGCAGCATCCTGCTTAGTTGAACTGTAGTATACTTCAACACCATTTGCTGAAGCTGAAGCTGCTGTATTATGATGAATACTTACAAAGAAATCTGCATTAGCATTATTAGCTGTGTTAACTCTCTTTGTAAGACTCTGGGTTACTGCAAGAGTTTCTTTATCCTGCTCATTTCTTGTCATTATGACAGTATAACCTTTTGCTTCAAGCCTTGTTTTAAGCTTTGCTGCTACCTGCATATTTAAATCTCTTTCACAATATGTAATACCATTATGTGTACCATAAGCACCATCATCTCCGCCATGATTATGTCCTGCATCTATTACTATTACTTTACTGGAACCTGGTTTATCATGAATTGTTCCACCTGAAACTCTGTCTCCTCTTTTTCCATCAGAACCAATTTTCCATCCATCAATTGTTGTACTTACAGCTAAAGCACCTGAACTTTGAAGATAATAGTAATCTGAGTCATAAGCTATCCATCCTGTGCTCATAGCTCCATCATCCTGCAGATGGTACCATATATTGTTTACCTTAGCCCAGCCTGTAGCCATTGTTCCATTCTCATTTATGTAGTACCATGTTCCATTAGGTTTTATCCATCCTGTACACATGTCACCATTTCCCGAGAAATAATACCAGTTTCCGCTTATTTTATACCATGATGTACGCATTGCACCACTTATATCCATGAAATACTTCTTACCATTTATAAGATTCATTCCAGTTACCATTGCGCCATTACCATCAAGGTAATACCATGTTGAACCCAGTTTTATCCATCCTATAGCCATTGAACCATCAGCCTTCAAGTAATACCATGTATTATTTGTTTTTACCCATCCTGTAGCCATTGTTCCATCACTGTATAGGAAATACCATTTTCCATCAGGATTTATCCAGCCTGTAGCTTTTGTATTATTAGATTTATAATAATACCATCTGCCATTTATTTTTTTCCATCCTATAGTTGAACTAATATTAGGCTGTTCATTTTCAGGCTTTGCAGCCGGCTGTACTGCTGTAACTGCATTTGGTACTGTAACTGGAAAATCAGGTTCTGCATTAGTTTCAGTTTGATTATTATCAGAAGATGTTTCATTATCAGCTGTATTACTTTCAATTTCTTCATCTTTGCTGATTTCAACATCTGAATAGTCTAATAAATTTCTGTATAATTTATTTACTTCTTCACCATATGTTGCACTTGGTGCCCAGTTTCCACCTAAAGAATTAACTGTTGCTGCTTTTCCTTTAATTGTTGCAAAATGTCTGGGATCTGTTGTATCACTTCTAGGATATCCATCAGCTCCTGCATATAATCCTAAATGGTCAAGATGTGCTTTAACACCATCTTCCCATGAATTAAATTTTTCATGAGCATTTGGATCTGAATCTGATCCTCCTGCACTTGTCTTCATTCCACATGGGTTTTTGTAACTTGAATCAAGAACTCCGCCAAAGTTTCCATATGCTGTTTCTTTTGCAGCCTGAACATATGCTATGGCTGGATTTACTTTTCCGTGATCCTCTGCATATTCAAAGTACAATTCTGCAAGATCAATAAACTCATCACTTGCACCTTTTGATTTTGCCCATTTTTCTGCCTGTTTTACTGTAACATTGGTGTTTGAAATAATTTTAATGTCCTTTAATGTAGCTGCTGCTTCTGCCTCATTTATGGGAATTAATGCTAAAACCATAATAAAAAGCAGAAAAAATGCTGTCACCTTCCTGTTTGTCTTCAAAATCTTTCCTCCTATATTTTATCAAACTAAGAACTAAGAGCTAAGAACTAAGAACTGTAGTAGATTTTTCTCAAAGAAAAATTTCCTTAACTCTTAGTTTTTAGTTTAATTAAGATAATTGTTTATAATAGTATACAAATATATTATTAAAACTTGGTACCTTAAATAAATAATATAGGTAAGAAGTAAGAAGTAAAAAGTAAGAGATGTGGTAGATTTTGCATAAGCAAAATCCATGCAATATGTAAATTTTAGAAAAAGTGCAGCTTTTTCATCCTTCATTGTACATTGTCAATTGTCCATTATAAATTGATATATAATTTATTTTTCTGCAAGAAAAATTTCATAAAGCTCTTAGCTTTTAGTTCTTAGTTCTTACTTAAAAAAGAAGCTATCACAAATTAATGCAATAGCCCCTTATAATTTCTATATTAAAATTGAACTGATACTGCATCTGCAATTGCTTTTGCAGCTTTAGCCTGTCCATCTGTAATTGCACACCTTGCTGCTTCTGTTGGATTATCAATAAATCCAACTTCAACTAATACAGCTGGTATTGATGTATTTCTACAAACAAATAATGAACTGTCTCTGGCTCCTCTGTTATTTGTACTAACTGCACTGGCTACATTAGCTGTTATAGCTGATGCAAGTGCTTTCCCTTTTTGAACTCTTTCGTAGCTATAATTTCCACCAAATGAATCATCCTGAGCTGTTGTACTATAATAAGCTTCAACTCCCATTGCAGTTCCACTTGCTACATTATGATGTATACTTATAAATAAACATGCTGCTGAATTATTAGCAATATTAACTCTTTCAGTTAAGCTTTGTGTTAAAGCTGCAGTAGATCTATCATTTTCTTCTCTTGTCATTATAACTGTATAACCTCTATTTTCAAGCTCAGCTTTCAGTTTAACTGCAACCTGCATATTCAATACAGTTTCATCATACTTAACTCCATTTATAGTTTTTACTGCACCATAATCTCCGCCATAATTATGTCCAGGATCAACAATTATTATGTTTCCACTAACCTGTGGCTTATCATAAAGAACTGTTCCTCCAGAATTATTTGCTGTATTACTGTTTGATGTTGTATTGTTTGAAGAATTATTTGCCATATTATTACCTGATGCTGAACTATTTGATGTGTTACTAACATTACTTACAGCTTTTCCATCACTTCCAATTGAATATCCATCAACTGTAGTATTAACTGTTAATTTACCACTTGATGGATTTAAATAATATTTTGAGCTGTCATAAGTAGTCCAGCCAGTTACCATAACACCACTAGAATTTAAATAGTACCATGAATTATCTAATTTAATCCAGCCTTTTGCCATAGCTCCATTATCATAGAAATAATACCATTTACCATCTATTTGTTTCCAGCCTGTTACCATATCTCCGCTATTAGCAAAATAGTATGATACGTTATTTTCCTGCTTCCATCCTGAAATCATTTTTCCATTATTGTCAAAACCATATGTTTTACTATCTATAAGATAATATCCATTGCTGCACATAGTTCCATCAGCCTGTAAATAATACCACATGTTATTATCTTTAAACCAGCCTGTTTTTAAAGTATTATTTGAATTAAAATAATACCATTTATCATTTATAAAATTCCAGCCACTAGCTTTTTTCATTATTCCTGATGATTCAAGATAATAAGTATTATTTCCATCATTTACTGCTCCTACAGCTTTCTGACCATCTGCTCTAAAGAAGTACCAGTCTTCACCTAATTTTTTCCATCCTGTAGCCATTATTCCTGAATCATTAAAATAATAAAATACACCATTATCATTTACCCAGCCAAAACACATATTGCCTGATTTATCAAACAAATACCAGTTATTATTTGACTTAAGCCAGCCTGTTACCTTATTTCCAGCTGAATCATAATAATGCCATACTCCATCTTCTTTTTTCCATCCATTAGCTGAACTGTCATTAGGCTTGTCATCAGCTTTAATATTGTCAGTTAATACTGTAACTGCCTTTTTTACATTAAGCCCAGCCGGCTTGTTTTCTGGCGCTGCTGGATAAGGTTCTTTTGATGTTTCAACCTTGGTATCTGATTCCTTGTCCTTTAAATCCTCTTCAACTTCTTCATCTCCAATTTTTTCATCTGAGTAAGAAACCATCTGTCTATAATATTTATTAACTTCTTCACCATATGTGGCACTTGGAGCCCAATTTGCACTTAAAGAATTTACTGTTTCAGCTCTGCCCTTTATTGTTGCAAAATGCCTTGGGTCATATGTATCACTTCTAGGATATCCTGAAGCCCCTGCATATAAAGCTAAATGGTCAAGATGTGCTTGTACACCTTGTTTCCAGCTTTCAAATTTTTCATGTGCTGATGCATCATTATCGTTGCCGCCAGATGCAGTTTTTAGACCACATGGGTTACAATAACTTTCATCTAATACTCCTCCAAATTTTCCAAATCCAGTTTCCTTTGCAGCCTGAACATATGCCACTCCAGGGTTTACTTCACCATGATCCTCTGCATACTCCCAGTATAAATCAGCTAAATCAATAAATGTATCAGTTGCACCTTTAGATTCAGCCCATTTTGCAGCTTCTTCTGCCGAAACGTTTGTTTCTGATATTATTAAAATATCATTATCACCTGCTGCTTTAACATTTAATGTCGGTACCATGCTTAATACCATTGCAAAAAATGCTGCTAAAGTAATAAGCCTGTTTTTACTTTTCAAAACGTTTCTCCCCCTTTCCTAATATAAATTTTAGCAAAAAATACTATATTAAGAAAGGGAATTCATAAATATTTATGAAAAATGTAATGATCCATTGCAATAAGCCTGCCCTAATCTATTGAAATCCATGTCTTTTAATACAAATAATACAAGTGAAAAAACTTCATATGAAGATGTTGTTTCCCTGTTCATTTCCTGAAGCTTATTTTCT
>CAZLOP010000144.1:0-4843 GCA_964561205.1 uncultured Clostridium sp.
AAATGAACTTTCCTTTTGTTGTTATAGGAAGACCTGAAAATGCAGATGAAATGTTGTGGGTAGATAATGATAATTTTCAAGCAACATTTAACTTAGTAAATGAATTGGTTAAGAAGGGACATAAAGATTTGGCCTTTATAGGTGCAAAGAAAGAATGGAATCTTACCAGCGACAGATTAAGAGGTTTTCAGGTAGCATGTGAAGTAAATGGTATTACCATTAATGAGAACAACATAAAAATGATGTCAGAATTTAATGAGGCAGAAGGTGAAAAAGCAGCTAAAAATCTTTTTGATGATCATACACCAACAGCAATTGTGGTAGAAGATGACGTTTTAGCCTTTGGAGCTTTAAAGGAAATAAACAAAAGACAATTGAAGGATATTAATATTGTGGGATTCAACAATAATCCATTAGCCCCATTTCAGACTCCATCATTATCTTCAGTAGATATAAATGCACCAGAACTAGGATATTATGCAGCAAAAATATTAATAGATCATCTAGAAGACAAAGAAAAGTCTGTTAATCATTATATTGTAGAATCAAAAATGATATATAGAGACTCATTTAGATAAGGAACTATCGCACTAAATAATTAGTGCGTAGTTTCCTTTTTTATGTATAAGAATTCATAAAATGTTTGGAATGTTTTTTTATGGTAAAATTAATATTTATTTAAGAAAAAAGTGTGTGTTTTAATGATATTATTAAACATAAGTAATAAAAAGTAGGTGAAAGTATGAAGTTTAGTAAATTATGCATTCTATTTGGTACTATATTATTATTAAGTATTTCCCAAGTTTCATATGCTTCTGAGGTTAAAATTTCTATGGATAGCATAAGAAAGCTTGTTAGTGAAAATAATGCTGAATTAAAAATATCAAAAAATAATTATAAAAGTAAAAAAGAATATTATGATGAAATTGATGATGAAATTGATGATGTTAAGAAAAAAATTGAACAAATGAAAAATGATGAAAACAAAATTGCAGAGGTAGAGGATTACAAAAGCAGATTATCAAATCTTAATGATATTATGGATGGTAAAGATGATGAACTAAAAAAACTAAAACTTCAATATGAAGATCAATTAGAAAGTTTAGTTTTTTCTGCCCAGCAGGAATATATAAATTATTTGAGTTTTTTAAGTGAGTATGAATTAACAAAAGAAGAACTTGACTACAATGAAAAAGTTAATAGTGTTCAACAAATAAAATATAATATGGGTTATATTTCCAAGAATGCTTTAAACAAAAATTTAGTTGATGTAGGAGATATAAAAATTGATTGTTTCAATAAGAAAACAAATAAAGAAATGCGTGAAAGAGAGCTTATAAGAATATTAGGAATAGATGACGAAAAAATTATAATTAATGAAGATATAAATTATGATTTAAGAAAAATTGAAGAAATCAAAGTTCATAATGATTTGTCTAGTTTAATTAATAACAGCAATACTATAAAAATAAAGAAAATTGAATTAAATAAAATAGAAGATGATGATAATGCCAATGAATATGATAAAGATAATGCTGAAATTGAGTTAGAATTATCAAGAAAAGATATGGAAACTACTTTTAAGCAGAAATATTACAATTTGATAAATTCATATAATGAAATGAAAAATCAAATTAATAAACTTACAAATGCACAAAACTCTTTTAATGTAAGCAGAGTAAAATTTCAAAATGGGTATATGTCTCCAAAGGATTATAAAAATGAACAAATAAATTTATTAAAAGCTAAAAAAGAATATGTTGATAAAAAATCAGATTTATATATTGATTATTTAAGTTATTTAAAGATTACAGAAGGTTTCTGTGTTGAAGGAAGTGGTGGAAGTGAAACTAATTAATAAATTCAAAGGTATTAAATTAAAAAAAATTAAGTTTAAGGATATATATATATCAAAATTTAAAATAAAAAAAAGATATCTATGTTTAGTTATAGTATTAATAGTAGTTTTAGCAATAATGGCAAAACATTTTTTATTTAAACCAGTACCAATGGTTACTGATTATGTTGTTTTAGAAAAAGGTGAAATTGTAAATAGCATTACTGCAACAGGGAAAATACAAAGCAATGATATTACTAACATTCATTCAGAAGTAGATAGTATTATAGAAAAGGTAAATGTTGAAGAAGGTGACAAAGTAAAGGCAGGAGATATATTAGCAGTATTAAAGAAGGATTCACTTGAAAATGATATAAGAAAAGCTGAAGAGCAGATAAGAGTAGACAATGCAATAAACAGTCTTACATTATCAAGTAAAGAACGGGATTATAATAATAAAATGTACACATATAATAATCAATTAGATAAGGATATTGAAAGTGCAAAAGTAAATCTTGCAGCAAAAGAAACTGCATTAAAAGAAACTCAAAAGACCTATGAATGCAATGAGGAACTATTTAGTTATGGAGAAATATCAGAAGTTGAATTAGAGAAAAGTAAAACTGATTATGAAGCTGCAAAGAGAGATTATAATGAAGCTGTATTGGGACTTGAAAATGCTCAAATTGATGCTGAAGATAGTTTGAAAAGCTCAGAAGAAGATTATAGAACTGCTCAGATTAACAGTTCAGATAAATCAAAACAATTAGATTTGGAAGATAAAAAGAAACAGCTTCAACAATGTACTATAAGAGCACCTAAATCAGGAACAATAACAAAAGTAGATGCTGTTGAAGGTGGAAATAGTAGTGGAATTTTATTTGTAATTAAGGATTTAGAGGACGTATATATAGATGTACCAATTAAAGAAGTTGATATATTAGATGTGAAAGTTGGACAAAAAGTTGAGGTAAGAACAGATGCACTAAGTGATGAAGAATTTGTAGAAGGTGAAGTAATAAAAGTTACTGATACTGCAGAATCACAAGATAGTTCAGCAGATTCTGATTCAAAATCTGGTTCATCAGGTGCAAATTCATCATTTAAAGCTAAAATAAAATTAAAAAGTATTGATAATAAAATAAAAGTTGGAATGGATGCAAGGGTAAAAATAATAACAGAAGAAGCAAAGAATATTTATACAATTCCCTTTGATTCTGTATCAGATGGAGATGATGGACAATCTATATTTGTATTAGAGCCAACAAACAAAAATAAATATATTGTGAAAGAAATTAATGTTACAACAGGAATGGAATCAGATGTTAACGTAGAAATAAAAGGAAAGGAATTGAAAAATGGATTAAAAATTATGAGTGATCCAACATTATATCCAGTAGGTACTGAAGTAGAATTGGCTGATCCAGCAATGATAAATCAAGGTGGTGAGCCTGTTGAATGATAATGTAATTGAAATGAAAGAAATAGTTAAAAGTTTTTATGTTGGTACAGAAAATGAACTTAATATTTTAAAAGGAATAGATATAGATGTGAAGAATGGAGAATTTTTATCTATTGTAGGAGCTTCAGGTTCAGGAAAAAGTACATTGATGAATATAATTGGAGCGTTAGACAGATCTACATCTGGAGAATATTATTTAGATGGTTTTAATATAAGGGATCTTAATGATGATCAATTATCAAATATAAGAAATAAGAAAATAGGATTTGTATTTCAAACATTTAATTTAATACCTAGAAGTACAGCATTAAAAAATGTGGAGCTGCCAATGCTTTATGCTGGTATTGATAAAAAGACAAGAACAGAGAGAGCAAAAGAACTTCTTGAGTTAGTAGGCATGGGAGAAAGAATGTTACATTTACCTAATGAATTATCAGGAGGGCAGAAGCAGAGAGTAGCAATTGCAAGAGCTTTAGCTAATAATCCAAGTATAATTCTTGCAGATGAACCAACAGGAGCATTAGATTCTGAAACAGGGAGACTTGTTATGGATTTGTTTCATAAAGTACATGAGGTTGAAGGAAAAACTATAGTGCTTATAACTCATAATAATGATCTTGCAGAAGAAACAGAAAGAATTATAACCATAAAAGATGGGAAAATAGTAAAAGAAATAATTAGCAAACATAACAACACGTGACAACCAACCTATCCGAATAAAGTGATGACGATGATATCATGATTCAACCTCTAAGGAACTTCCAATGATACCTACGCAAAGGGGAATGAGGAATACTGTATATAACAAAGATGTGTTCTGCTTACTTTATAGATTGAGGCATCTGACTCCAATCATTCGGATCTCCAAAATGGAAATACCTCCCAACCCTCATATGAGAATTCTTTAGGGACCTTTCACACATCTTCCAATTCTTTAGACAACGATCTTTCTCTTAATCCGGATGTGGTGAATGCTAGTATATGTATCCAAACATTACGTTCTTTTACCTAGTAGACAATGGGGCGCCGACATACAGTGGAAACGGTTCTTCTTCTGTGAATTTACAAGGATTTCAACCTTCTCAGCCTATTCCGTATAGAGTAATCATTGTTTCTTCGCTATTGTTAACAAATAGAATACTGCTGACTTTCCCTCTTTTACGAATCCATCATCACGAAATCCAAGTTATTCCCAACCAATAGATCATGGTTATCCCATTCAGCCATGTTATAGTTCAAATGGACAATTGGAATCGTTTGATGAATATGGCTATAGGGATTATAATGGTAGTTATTCCTCTGGATATTCATCAAATACTTTATGGAATAATGGTGATTCTGGTTCGATGGGTCCAAACTCTTCCACTTATTCGTTTGCAAGGTCAGGATCTTTAAAGTCAGCTTATTCTGATTCAACAAATCGTCTGTATTCGGATCCTTCATTTTCAATGGAGAATGGTTATCAAACTTATTCTTCTTCAAGATCTCCTTCCTATAATGCTATTCAATCTTCCTTTTCGCACTCCCAAGTACTACAATCATCT
>CAZLOP010000145.1:0-4757 GCA_964561205.1 uncultured Clostridium sp.
AAAGGGGAGGCTACAATGACTGAATTAAATCATGAACTTGGAATAATAGCATTAAGAAGCTGTACAGAGTTAGGAAATGCTATTGAAAAATATGTTCAAAAGAAAAGAAATACAGAAGAATCATTTTTAATTCCATTAAATGAAATTAGATTTTCTAATGGTGAAGGAAAGGTGAAAATTTCTGAAACAGTAAGAGGAAAAGACATTTACATTTTATGTGATGTTGGTAATTACAGCTGTACTTATAAAATGTTTGGTTTTGAAAACCATATGGGGCCAGATGAACATTTTCAAGATATAAAAAGAACTGTAGCAGCAATAAGAGGAAAAGCAGCAAGAATAACTGTGATAATGCCGCTTTTATATGAATCAAGGCAACATAGAAGAAAAGGAAGAGAATCTCTTGACTGTGCTTTAGCACTTCAGGAACTTGAAAGATTAGGTGTAGACGAAATTATAACATTTGATGTACATGATCCTAACATTCAAAATGCAATTCCTACATTATCTTTTGAAAATATTTATCCAACATATGATATAGTTAAAACATTAGTACATAATGAAAAATCATTAGAATTAGATAAAGAAAAATTACTTGTAATAAGTCCGGATACAGGTGCTATGGACAGAGCAATATATTATTCAAGTGCACTTGGAGTTGATGTTGGGTTATTCTATAAACGCCGTGACCATTCAACAATAGTTAATGGTAAAAATCCAATTGTTCAACATGAATATGTTGGCCGAGATGTAACTGGAAAAGATGTTCTTATAGTTGATGACATGATAGCATCAGGAGAATCTGTACTTGATATAGCTAAAGAACTTAAAAAGAGAAATGCAAAAAATGTATATGTAGCAGCTACGTTTGCGTTCTTTACTGAGGGACTGGATAAATTTGATAAGGCATTTAAAGACGGATTAATAACTAGAATTTATTCAACTAATCTTTCATATATTCCACAAAAATTAAATGATGCTCCATGGTTCCATGCTGCAGATTTATCTGAATTATGTTCAAGAATAATAAACAGATTAAATCATGGCAGATCAATATCAAAATATATGGATGCAACAAGAGTAATTCATGATTTATTAAATGAAGATAATAAATAAAATGGTGAGTGCGATAAATTTATCGTGCTCTTTATTATTTTCTAATTTATACAGCATAAAAGGAGCTGTCGCATTAAATATGTTATATGTCTTTAGCATTTTTATCAAAGCAAAAAGGAATTGTGCACTGATTATTTAGTGCGACAACTCCTTTTATGTATTTTAAACTCTTTCAGCTATGTCATATAATAATCTTTCAGTGTCTTCCCATCCTAAGCATGGATCAGTTATAGATTTACCATAAATATGTTCATCTATTTTTTGACTTCCTTCAACAATGTAACTTTCAATCATTACACCTTTAACAAGTTTCTTTAATTCTGGATTATAATCTCTGCTGTGTAATACTTCCTGTACGATACGTATTTGTTCAACAAATTTCTTTCCTGAATTTGAATGATTTCCATCAACTATTACAGCTGGGTTTGGAAAATCATGCTTTTTGTAAAGTTCCATAACTCTCATTAAATCTTCATAATGGTAGTTAGGAATATTAACTCCGTGCTTATTTACTGATCCTCTCATAATTACATGAGCATATGGGTTGCCACTTGTTTTAACTTCGTGATGTCTGTAAAGAAAATCATGCTGGCAGTGTGCTGCAGTAATTGAATTAAACATTACGCTTAAATCTCCGCTTGTAGGGTTTTTCATTCCAACTGGAACATCTACAAGACTGGCAGTAAGTCTGTGCTGCTGATTTTCAACGCTTCTTGCACCAACTGCAACATATGTTAATAAATCTTCACAATAAGAGTGATTTGATGGATATAACATTTCGTCAGCAGGTGTAAGATATGTTTCTTTTATTGCACGTATAAACATTTTTCTTATTGATTGTAAACCTTCAAGCATATTTGGTGATTTTTCAGGATCTGGCTGATGAAGCATGCCTTTATATCCTTCACCTGTAGTTCTAGGTTTATTTGTATAAATTCTAGGTACTATGAAAAGTTTATCCTTAACTTTTTCATTTACTTTTGCTAATCTGTTTACATAATCACATACTGAATCTTCATCATCAGCAGAACAAGGTCCGACTATTACTACAAATTTATCACTTTTTCCGCTAAATATATTTTTTATTTCAGTATCTCTTTCGGCTTTAATCTTTTTTAAATGCTCATCTAAAGAAAATTCTTGTTTCATTTCTTCTGGAGAAGGCATTTTTCGTATGCTTGTAAAACTCATTTTGTTCCCCCCGTTAATATAATTGCTTACTTAATAAAATATACATTTAATGAAATACTTAGTCAAGTTGTTATTTAATTATTGTAATAGGAATTTTGCATATTTATTTAGGAATAAATATGAAACTTAATGGATTTTTAAGGTGTATATAATAAATTTAAGAAAAATATCGTTGGTTATGTTATAAAAATATGTTAAGATAGCCATAGATAAGTTAAATATTTGGAGTGTATGATGGAGACAGAAAACAGAGCAAAGTTTACAATAAAAGATATTATAAATGTCTTGTCAAAAAATGAATATAGAAAGAACAGATATGCTGACGACATAGAATGGTTTAAAGAAAGAATTACTGATGAAAAGGCAGTAAAAGTAAGAATAGCAATGATTGGAGTTACAAGCAGCGGAAAATCTACTCTTGTAAATGCAATTCTTAAAGAAAAAATTTTACCTGTTTCTATTAAGCCAAGTTCCAGCATAATTATTACATGCGGCAGGGGAGATAATAGAGAAGCAGCAATTTACTTCAGAGATGGAAGTGTTCTTAAAGTTCATGGTAAAGATTTAAATGAAGAGATAATCAAAAAATATGCAGATGAAAGTATAAATGAAGGGAATAAATATGATGTTCAGCAGATAGATATAAGAACACCTTCATTTATTTTTGATGAGCATATTCAAATAATAGATAGTCCTGGACTTGATGCATGTGATTTAGAAATACATGAAAAATTAACCCTTGAAATTTTACTTCCTACTATTGATATATGTGTTTTTTTAAGTACAGTTAAAGCAAGCAGTGACAGTGTTAATAAAGAGAAAATATGTTATGTTAGTGAAAAAGGGAAAGAAATTATTTTTGTTCAGAATATGATAGATTCTATTGAGCCTAAGCTGGGCAAAAATGGAATAATAATAGAAACTAAAAATGATATTTTAAATAAACATAAAGAAAGAGCTGTCAGTTTATTAAATTCCTGTGGATTAAATAGTGAAACTCAGGTTATTCAATTTTCCGCTTTATATGCACTAAAAGGCATAGAGTATAATAATAAACAGCTATATGAATTATCTAATATGGAAATGTTTGTGAAAGCAGTAAATAAAGCAGCACAAAGAATGATTCCCAAACTGCAGCGTATAAGATTAAATAGTATTGAAAAAAGAATAGATTTTATAATTTCAACTGAAGATGAAATGCTTAAGGAAATTAATGGAATTAAAAAAATAGATAATAATGAAGTGGAAAATTTAGTTGCATTTTTTAAAGAAAGCAGAGATAAAATAACACAGAAAATAAAAAGTATTGACAAAACTGTAGAAAGAACCAATGAAAAAATAAAAAAAGAAAATTCAAATGAAGTTGGAAACTATCTTGATATTATATGGAACATTAATAAAGAAAATCTTAAGGCTGAAAAAGATATTCTGAGTATTGTAAAAGCATTTGAAAAGAAAAGGACTGATATATTTTTAAAATTAAATCTGGACTTAAGAAAAAACTATGTTTTATCAGGGGATGAAGTTCTGGGACTGGATATTAATGATATAAAGATGAAACATGAAAAAAAGAGCAGGCTTATAAAAAAAGAAGGTACATTAAACAGAGGTAAAAGATTTGTATCTAATCTCTTAAAAAGGCAGTGGGGATATGATGAGGAAGCTTATGATGAAGATGTAATTGATAAAGATTCAATTATTAAGAAGGTAATAGATATATGTGGGAAAAATAAAAATAAATTTTCATCAATATTATATGACTGGAGTTCTAATTATACTAAGTATATTAACGATATTTATAATGTAATGCAGGAAAATGAAAAAAATTACAATAAAAAGGAAAAGCTTGATTATGATTTGGCAGAAATAAAAAATGTATATTGTGAGTTAATGAATATAAAGAATAAAATAAATGATAATAGTGAAAGTAATGGAATTGTTAATACAATTCAATATAAACCATTAGAAAAAGAACAGTATGTAAACTATAAATTAAATAATACTAATTTTAATATGTATAAATTAGCACATTCATTTTATGAAAAGAATTATAATATTATTGGCACATATATAAATTCAAAAAATGCAGCAGAAGTTTTCTGGATATATGATTACAATATAGATCTTCAGTTTTTATATAGAATACATAATATAGTTTTAAATAAGGAAGAAATGTCTGAATTAATAAATAATGGATATCTTGAAAAAGAAAGCCTTATAATAATATACGAAAACTGTATTTATAAAGATGAACTTTTCAGTTATATAGAAGGCAAGGCAGGCAGATATTATGTTATGTACTGCATAATAAATGCAATACAGATAAGTTCAAGTGAAAAACATATTATGAATAGTGTATTTCTAAATCATTTTTTACTTAAGAATAATACAAATTTTAATATTGTTATTGACTCATCAAGAGAATTTATAAATGCAGATATAATAAAAGA
>CAZLOP010000146.1:0-4742 GCA_964561205.1 uncultured Clostridium sp.
TCTACACTTACTATGTTTCTTTTTCCTCCTAATGCTTTTAATATCTCAGCTGTTATCTGGTCTAGTTCATCTTGTGAATTTTCAATTTGAGTTTTAACTACTACATTTCTATTTTGAAAATCATTCTTAGTATACAATTTAACTTCATCTTCATTCTCATCTCTTCCCGGCGTTTTTAAATTGAATTTAGTAATCATAAATAGAAATGCAGAATAGTATATTCCCCCATAACATAACCCTACTAATATAAGCATAAACCAGTTAGTTTTTACTCCTGCTCCCGCTGGCAGCAGACCAAATAATGAAAAATCTATTAATCCTCCAGAAAAAGTCATTCCTATAAATACATTAAATATGTTCATTAAGAAAAATGATAATCCTGCAAGTATACAATGAACTATATACAAAACTGGTGCAACAAATAAGAATGTAAATTCTAGCGGCTCAGTAATTCCTGTTAAAAAGGATGTAACAGCTGCTGAAATTAATAATGAACCAACAATCTTTTTTTTAGATGGTGCTGCTGTTTTATACATTGCTAATGCAGCTGCTGGCAATCCAAACATCATAAACGGAAACTTACCAGCCATAAATCTTGTTGTTCCATTTACTACTGTTCTCATAGTTTCTGTATTTGCTCCTGCCAAATCTGACATATTTGATAATTGAGTAAAATACGCTGTATTTGCACCTGCAACAGTCTTCCATGAACCATTAATGAGCACTTGGGCTTCAACAAATGATCCATACCAAAATGGTGTATAAAATACATGATGAAGCCCAAAGGGTATTAGTGCCCTTTCAATTAATCCATAAAAAAATGTTCCTATAGAACCAGCATTACTTACTAAATTTGCAATAATACTAATTTCATTTTGAACTACTGGCCATACAAATGCTAAAACAGCACCTATAACTGCCATTGCTAAAGCTGTTACTATTGGGACAAATCTTGAACCTGAGAAAAAACCTATTACTGGCGGTAACTGAATTGTGTGATATTTATTATGTAATACTGCAGCAACTATTCCTGTAATGATTCCTCCAAAAACTGACATATTTAACGTAAATATACCCAAATTAGTTGTAACATATGTTGAATATTTTCCAACATTATCTGCTGTTAATACCCCTAATTGAGTAACGCCTAATGCAAGCAAAGTTGATACAACCTGATTCATTACTAAAAAACCAAATATTGAAGCTAATGCAGCTGTACCTTTATCTTTATTTGCTAATCCTACTGCAACTCCTACTGCAAACAAGACTGGCAAATTTCCAAATACAATATTTCCTATATCATTCATTACTGTTAATACTGCCGTAACTGCTGGAATATTAACAAAACTAATAAGGGGATGATAAACTGTGGGAGCATTGCTTAATCCAGCAATACCTAATAGTGCACCTCCCAAACCCAATAAAATACCTGCAATAGGTAACGCTGCTATTGGAAGCATAATTGCTTTGCCTATCCTTTGTAAATACTGAAGCATACTAAATTCCTCCTGTAATACTATCCTATATTTTACATTACTTTTTCTTACATTAATACTTTTTATTCACAACAATAACTAACTATTATTAAACTTCAATGAAAAAAGACTTAAATATAATCTTAAAAGATTTACTATTTTAATAAATAGTATCAAAGTAAATCCTTTATAAATTATATTAAGTCTTGCCTGCATAACACCACAGTTACACTTTAATTATAACGCTATAGTACCATATTATAGGTTATTTGTAAATGTTTTATTTAGGAACTCTAAGACGTTCAATGTGTATAGTTAAAAAAGTTATTTCGTCTTCAGAAACTTCTGTTTTTAATTCTTTTTCTATTATTTTAGCTATATTTTGTGCTGCTTTGTAGGAATCTTTATAAGTAATTTTTATTGCTCCTGACAAATCATTTTTCATTTGAGTTTTATTTAATATTCTTTGAACAGCAAATTTGATATGACTGCAAAAACGTGCATAATCTAATGATTTTCTATCAATAACTATATTAAATTCTTTTTCTAGTTCTTTTACTATATCATTATTTAAATAAGTATTTTTTATGGTATTTGAAAGTTTGCCATCATTAGCTGCTGAATGTATATGTAATGTAATAAATCCAATCTCTCCATCTGGAAATTTTACATTTGAATAGTTACCAACATGGCTTGCAACAAGCTGTGACAATTCGTATTCCTTAGGATATAATGTTTGTGTTTCAACTAAAAATGGATTTTCAATTTCTTTGCCATTTTTTAATCTTCTTACAGCAACATTCATATGATCAATTAAACCTATATGAATTCTTTCGTTTAATTCACAATTAAGCTGATCTGAAACTTCATATATTGCTTCCTCACATACAGCAATAAAATCGCTGTCTATTTTTTCTGTAATTTTATCAAAATTATCTATATTTTCTTCATTTTCAATGGAGAATATTTTACTAATCTTAGTTCCTTTAGGTATTAAAGTATTTGGTTTTTTGCCAAAACCTATACCTTTAGCAAAAAGTATTTTTTCTTTACCATTGGAATTAACAAGAACAATATTATTATTAAAAACTTTTGACACTTTTTCATCTTCATTTAAAATTGTATGCATAATATTTCTCCTTTATTTAGAATCTTTTTTATTATAAAAATCTTCTTTAACTAGATAATATGTAGCATGATCCTGCCATCTTCCATCTATTAATAAATATTTCTCATTTACCCCTATAAACTTAAAGCCGCATCTTCTTAATACATTTCTTGATTTTTCGTTAGTTACTAATGCTGATGCTTCTATTCTATGTAATTCACATTCTTCAAATGCATATTTCAACACCAGATTTAACGCTTCACTCATATATCCTCTGCCACAATATTCTTCATCTAAGGAATATCCTATTATTCCACTTCTCAAAGAGCCATATACAATATTGGAAATTTTAATTTTACCTATAAGGTTTTCATCAATAAATATTCCCATATCAATATTAGTTCCATTTAAATATTGTTTATAACCTTCTATTAATATTTTTTGTTGAGCTTCTAATGTATAAAATTCTTTATCACGTGCAGGTTCAAAATGCTCAAGATGCATCATATTTCTTTTGTAATATTCAAAAACATCTTCTGCATATGCAGGAGTAAGATTTTTTATACGTATGTTTTCCCCTTTTAGATATATATTAGAATATGGAGAAGCTTTTTCAAAATCATATCTAGTTATTCCCATAATCAGTTGATCATAATATTCTCCATTATAAAATTCATTTTCACTTAATATCCCTTCTAAAATAAAGCCTGAATCTATAAATGGATTAACATTAATATTATATTTAACTTTTATATTAATTTTGAATATATTTTTATTCTTAAAAATTCCCTTCAAGATACCTGTAAGGCTATTTTTTAATAACAAATAATTATCTTCTTTATAATATGATAATTCTATATTGCATCTTCTTTTGCTTTCATTAAATTCTGTAATCTGAAAACGTCCAAGAACAATGTTATGAATATCTTTTATTAAATATTCATTTTCATTGATTTTGTCATTTTCGATTTTTATATTCAAATCTGAATTCATATTCTTTCTCCTGATTATGAAAATTTTGCCCCACATTTAAATTTGTATTTAATTAATCTAATATTTATTATATCAAACTTTTTATTATTTAGTATATACAAAAAAATACATCAACATTATCCACAATATGTTGTGGATAATGTTGATATATGTATTCAATATATTGTATTGCATTTTATTTTCTTTTTATTCCTAATAAATCTCTAATAACTTCTCCACCTATTATCATTCCTACTACTGGCGGCACAAATGATATACTTCCTGGAATCTGTCTTTTATCTGCACATTTTTTAGTGCCTCCTGTGCATACACATCCTGTTTTACATGTAACTACATCTTCTGTTTTTGGTTTTATAGGAATTTCTTCAGAATAAACTACTTTTAGCTTTTCTACTCCTCTTTTTTTTAGTTCATATCTCATTACTTTAGCTAATGGACATACCTTTGTTTTATATATATCTGTAACTTTAAACTGAGTAGGATCAAGTTTATTACCTGTTCCCATGGAACTTATTATATTTATACTATTTTTATAACAATATTCTGCAAGGCCCAGCTTAGCTGAAACTGTATCAATTGCATCAACTACATAATCAACATCTTTTGGAATTATTTCTTGAATATTATCATTAGTTACAAATATCTGCTTAGTTATAACATTACATTTTGAATTTATTGATAATATTCTTTCCTTCATCACTTCCACTTTAGACTGGCTTATTGTATTCATTGTTGCATGTATTTGTCTGTTTAAATTGGTTAAACAAACAGTATCATCATCAATTAAAATTAATTCTCCAATTCCTGCTCTGGCTAAAGCTTCTACTGTAAAACTTCCTACTCCGCCTATTCCAAATACTATTACTTTACTATTTCTTAATTTATCCAATCCATCTTTACCTATTAATAATTCAGTTCTTGATAAAGAATGCTGTGCTGCCATATATTATCTCTCCTATACTTTTTGATGATTTTATAATGAATGGAACTGTCGCACTAAATACTTATTGCTGTTCATTTTGTCTTTGATAAATCAGAATTTAATTAAGTAAGAACTAAGAGGTAATAAGTAAGAGATTTGGAGAAAAATCCAAAGGATTTTTTATTATATTATTGCATGGATTTTGTTTGCACAAAATCTACCGCTTAGGTAATGTGTTAAAGGA
>CAZLOP010000147.1:0-4654 GCA_964561205.1 uncultured Clostridium sp.
TTTCCTAAACTCTTACCTATTACTTATTACCTCTTACTTAATTAAATTGTGATTTGAACATATTGTTTTGAACGCTGAAAGATGATAGTATAATCATGTTCAAAAAATGAACTCAATAAAGGGAGGAACATGTATGGGGATAAAAACAGCAGTTATTTTAGCAGCAGGTATGGGAAGCCGATTGCAGGATATAACTAAAAATAAAGTTCCAAAGGGCCTTTATAAGATTTATGGTAAAAGCCTTATTGAAAGATCAATAGAAAAATTAAGAAGTGTAGGTATTGAAAAAATATATATAGTTACAGGCTATCTTAATGAATTTTATGATGAATTTGCAAAAGATAAAAGCTATATAAAAACAGTAAGAAATAGAAAATATAAAGCAACAGGAAGTATGACTTCTCTTGCTATTTTAGAAGATGTACTTAAAGAAGATTTTATTTTACTTGAAAGTGATATAGTTTACGAAGTCTATGGATTAATGAAAGTTATAAATTTTAATTCTAAAGACTGTGTTCTTTTAAGTGGTAAAACCAATAGTGGTGATGAATGCTATGTTGAAGTTAAAAATGATAATCTTTATAAAATATCAAAAATAAAAGATGAAATTGAAGAAGTATATGGAGAACTTGTAGGTATAAGTAAAATTTCAATTGAGCTTTATAAAGAGATGATA
Organism: uncultured Clostridium sp.; assembly: GCA_964561205.1. Taxonomy (GTDB): domain Bacteria; phylum Bacillota; class Clostridia; order Clostridiales; family Clostridiaceae; genus Clostridium. Next base: position 677 of record CAZLOP010000147.1, read on the forward strand.
AAGCAGTACAGAGAAAAAACAAGTGACTTATATTACTCTGAAGATGATGAAAATGTAATTACAAAATATGATTATGAAAATGCTATTTTTGATGCAGCACAAAAGAGAAGAGTAGGATATTTGAAAATAGAGAATTTAATCTGGGGAGAAGTTGATGACAGACATCATTTACAAAGAATAAAAAATAATATTCTTCCACAGATAGAAAAAATAACAACAGGAGAGATATAAAGTGAAAAAAGTATATGTTGCAATGAGTGCAGATATTGTTCATGAAGGACATTTAAATATTTTAAGAGAAGCTGCAAAGCTTGGGGAAGTAATAGTAGGTTTACATACAGATGAGGTTATAAGAGGATATTGGAGAAATCCAGTTATGAAGTATGATGCAAGAAAAATAGTAATAGAAGGAATAAAAGGAGTAAGCAGGGTTATACCACAGACATCATTAGATCAAACGGAAAATATAGAAAGAATAAAACCGGATTATGTTGTACATGGTGATGACTGGAAGGAAAATGAACAAAAAGAATATAGAGAGAAAGTTATTGAAAAACTAAAGGAATGGAATGGACAACTTGTAGAAGTTCCATATACAAAAGGAATTTCTATAAGCAAGCTTGAAGAAAAAATATTAGAAATTGGTATAACTCCAGAGATTAGATTAAAGAGTCTAAAAGAAATGATTTATAATACTGACAGACCATTAAGAATACTGGAAGCTCATAATGGATTAACAGGGTTAATAGTAGAAAAAACTAAAGTAGAGAAAGACAATAAAATACGAGAATTTGATGGTATGTGGGTAAGTTCATTATGTGATTCTACATCAAAAGGAAAACCAGATATTGAACTTGTAGATTTAACATCCAGATTAAACACAATAAATGAAATAATTGAAGTTACAACAAAACCAATTATTGTTGATGGTGATACAGGCGGACAGATAGAACATTTTGTTTATACAATAAAATCTCTTGAAAGACTGGGGGTATCAGCAATAATAATTGAAGATAAAACTGGACTTAAAAAGAATTCATTGTTTGGTACATCAGTAGTACAGACTCAGGATAGCATTGAACATTTTTGTGAGAAAATAAGAGCTGGAAGAGAAGCAAGAGTTACTAAAGATTTTATGATAATTTCAAGAATAGAAAGTCTAATTGCAAAGAATGGTATGGATGATGCTATAAAAAGAGCAAAGGCATATATTGAAGCTGGAGCAGATGGGATTATGATTCACAGTAAGGAAGCTGATGGAAGAGAAATAGTTGAATTCTGCAGATTATACAATAAACTTGAAGTGAGAGTTCCCCTTGTAGTTGTTCCTACATCTTATAATTTTATGACAGAAGAAGAGTTAGCTGGTCTTGGAGTAAATGTTATTATATATGCCAATCATCTTATTAGAAGTGCATATCCAGCAATGGTAAAAACAGCAGAAAGTATATTAAATAATGAGAGATCAAAAGAAGCATCAGAAAACTGCATGCCTATTAAAGAAATATTAACTTTAATTCCAAATTCATTTTAAAAAATTATTATAGATTTTTATGATAGTTTCTAAAGAATATAAATATTAATGAAGAGGTAAATATTAGATGATAGATCCAGAACATTTTTATAAGATTTTAAATAGTTATGGTACAGATTTTTTTACTGGAGTTCCAGATTCTCTTTTAAAATCATTTTGTGCATATATAGCAGATAATGCAGGTGAAAATAATATAATTGCAGCTAATGAAGGTAATGCTGTAGCATTGGCAGCAGGCTATTATCTAGCATCTGAAAAAATTCCAGTAGTGTATATGCAGAATTCAGGAATAGGAAATGCAGTAAACCCCATTGTATCATTGGCAGATAAAATGGTTTATGGAATTCCAATGCTGGTTCTCATTGGATGGCGTGGTGAACCATATATGAAAGATGAACCTCAGCATAAAAAGCAGGGATTAATAACAGTTAATCTAATTGAAACATTAGGAATGGAATATGACATTATAGATGAAAATATGACAAATGAGCAAATACAAAGCATACTTGAGAAAGCATATAAACACATGAATAAAAATAAAGTTCCCTATGGGATTATTGTACGAAAAGGAGCTTTTAAAGAATATAAATTAAAAAATGCTGTAACAAATAATTATACAATGTCACGTGAAAAAGCAATTGAAATTATATTAGATGAAATTGAGGAAGAAAGTGTAATTGTTTCAACAACAGGAATGGCATCAAGGGAATTATTTGAGTTAAGGGAAAAAAGAAATGAAGGACATGAAAAAGATTTTTTAACTGTAGGTTCTATGGGACATGCTTCGTCAATAGCCTTAGGAATTGCATTGAATAATAAGAGAGGTAAAGTTTACTGTCTTGATGGAGATGGTGCAGCAATTATGCATATGGGGGCCATGGCTATAATAGGCAGTCAGAAATTGGGGAATTATTCTCATATTATTATTAATAATGGAGTACATGATTCTGTTGGAGGACAGCAGACTGTTGGAATGAACATAAAATTAGCTGGTATAGCTGAAGGATGTGGATATAAAAACATATATGTATGCAGTGAAGAAAATGAACTTAGAAATGCAATAAGAGAAACAAATAAAACCAATGAGTTATCATTTATTGAGATAAGAGTAAAAAAGGGTGCAAGAAAAAATTTGGGAAGACCATCAACAATACCAATAGAAAACAAAGAAATTTTAATGAATTACTTAAGACAAGAGTAACAAAAAAGAAGGACTACTCATGAAAATATGCTTTTTATGTAGTAGTCTTTAATAATAATTATAGGAGTGAGTTTGATGATAACAAAAAATATAGAAAGAAATATACTGCTTAATCCAGGACCTGCAACAACTACAAATAGTGTAAAAGAGGCACAGGTTGTAACTGATATATGTCCAAGAGAAAGAGAATTTGGAAATGTTATGCAGTATATTTCAGATGGAATAACTGAATTGGCAGCATCAAAACATATGTATACAACTATCCTTTTTGGAGGTTCAGGAACAGCATCAGTTGAAGCAGTTATAAGTTCTGTTATTGGAGATGGAGATAGAATATTGGTCATAAATAATGGAGCTTATGGACAAAGAATATGTGAGATGTGTGAAATATATAATTTAAGTTATATTGAATTTAGGAGTTCACCTATAGAGGCTATAGAATTAAAAGATTTAGAAGAAACAATAAAAAATTGTAGTAATATAACACATTTGGCAGTAGTACACCATGAAACAACAACAGGAATTTTGAATAATATTAAAGATATTGGTGATTTATGCAGAAAATATTCTATTGAATTAATTGTTGATGGAATGAGTTCATTTTGTGGAATAAATATTAATATGGAAGAAAATAATATTAAGTATCTTATATCAAGTTCAAACAAGTGTATTCAGGGAATGGCAGGAGTAAGCTTTGTAATCTGCAATATAAATTCATTAGAAAACAGCAGAAATATAAAGCCTAAAAATTTATATTTAAATTTATATAAGCAATATGAATATTTTAAGGATACAAATCAAATGAGATTTACTCCACCAGTGCAGGTATTATATGCATTAAAACAAGCTTTAATGGAAACAATTGAAGAAGGAATTGAAAATCGTGAATTAAGATATAAAAGATGTTGTAATGTTTTATGGAAGGGGCTAGATGATTTGAAGCTAAAAAGGCTTGTAAATGATGAGGATGCATCAATGCTTTTAACAACAATAATTGAACCAGATAATGAAAAATATAATTTTAATGAGATGCATGATTATTTATATGGAAAAGGTTTTACAATATATCCAGGTAAGCTTGCAGGAAAAAATACTTTTAGAATTGCTAATATTGGAGCTATTACTGAAAATGATATAGAATGTTTCATAGAAGCATTAAAACAATATTTTGAGCAATGTTTATAAAGGACGTAGAACTTAGTGTAGTGGTAAAACAACGAAAATGATAGACTTGCAGCTAAAA
>CAZLOP010000148.1:0-4619 GCA_964561205.1 uncultured Clostridium sp.
TAGGCTTATCTGCAATAAAGCTCTTAAAACAGGATGCTAATGCAGTTATGGTAGTTTTACCATCTGATCACTATATTAAAGGTGAAAAAAGCTTTACAGATACTCTTTCTCAAGGAATTGAAATGGCAAATAAAAGAAGGTGCATTGTCACGTTAGGAATAGAACCTACTAGACCTGAAACTGGTTATGGATATATAGAAATGGGAGAAAGAACTACTGGAAATATAGCAACATATAAAGTAGCAAGGTTTACAGAAAAGCCAAACTTGGAAGTTGCAAAAGACTTTATTTTAAAGGGAACTTATTTATGGAACTCAGGAATTTTCATATTTAGAGCAGATGCAATTTTACGTGAAATGGAAAAATATCTTCCTAAAATATATAAGTGTCTTATGGAAATATATAAAAATATAGGCGAAGAAACTGAAGAAGAAACAATAAATGAGCAATATAAATTAATTGATGGTATATCTATAGATTTTGGAGTTATGCAGAAGACAAGAAAAGCATACACAATAAAATGCAATTTTGAATGGGATGATATGGGAAGCTTTGGTGCACTCAGCCGATTGTTGAATTCTCATAGAAATAATAATATATCAGAGAATGTATATATTGATGAATGTGAAAATTGCTCAGTTTTTGGAGGAAAAAACTTAATAATAGGCTTTGGAATTAAAGATCTTGTTATTGTTGATGCAGGAGATGTAATTCTTGTAATGGATAAAAATAAAGATCAAGAAATTAAACATCTTCTTAATAAGTTAACAGAGAGCAGTGAATATAATAAATTTTTATAAATTTATTGAAGTCAATAATTATGATATATATAATATCCTTAGATAGTACTTACTGTTTAAGGATATTTGTTATATTATTTACACAAAATATAGCTATCCTTAATGTTATTAAAAAACAATTAATTTATAAAAGGGGGTTCTGTCATGAAGTATGTTATAGGAGTTGATGCAGGAGGAACTAAGACTGAAGCTGTAGCTTATGATGCGAATGGACAATTTATTATGAAAGCTGTTTCAGGTTTTGGCAATTTATTAAATAATTGTGAAAAAGCATTAAGTAACATAAAAAAGGTAATTGATATAATAACTGATGAACTGGGAATGAATGATCTGCAATTTATTTGTATAGGTGCAGCAGGAGTAGAGGTTGGAAATAATATAGAAAAAGTAAAGAACCATTTAAAAACTAAAATTTCAGCAGATATAATGGTAATAAATGATGCTGAAATAGCTTTAAAGGCTAAACTTAAAGGGAATGATGGAATTTTAGTTATAGCAGGAACTGGATCCAATGTATTTGGAGTTAATAATAATAAAAGTGCTAATTGTGGTGGATGGGGAAATTTATTAGGCGATGAAGGCAGTGGTTATAAGATAGCAATTAATGCACTTAAGAATATGATAAAAGAGGAAGAAGAAGATTTACAAAAATCACAATTAACAAAAAATATTATGAAAAAGTTAAATATAGATGCAGTAAATGAAATAACAAAGTTTGTATATTCATCAACTAAAGATGAGATAGCATTATTAGCACCTATAGTTTCAGAATTAGCTGAAAGTGGAGATGAAATAAGCAAAGAAATATTAATTAAAGAAGCTGAAGCTTTAGCACATACTGTAGAAAATTTATGTAGAAAGCTGCAGTTAATAAACTGTAAGGCAGCTGTAGTTGGAGGAGTAATAAAAAAATCAAAAATTTTTAGAAAAGCTTTTGAAGAGTATGTTAATAAGAAAGTTCATATTACAGAATTTGTAGATGATGAGGTATCACCTGCAAAGGGTGCATATTACATATATATAAATGAAAATAATTAAGATAAATTAGTTTGCAAATCAGTAGAGAGTATTAAGGATGTGGGAATGTTTTGATGATAAATAATCATATGCTTATGGGAGAGAATTTTTTAAAGTATTCAAGATGTGAGTCTATAGATATTATTAATAGAAATAGATTTATATGGGGAAATGTTAAGCCAGACTGTGTATTAAAGTATAAAAGAATGAAACATTATTATGATGAAAGCATTGATACAATAATTAAAAAAATATATTTTTTATCATTATTAACATTAGATGATTTTTATTATAGAATTACACCAGCTAAATTTAGTGAAGAGCTTGGTATTGTATGCCATTTTTTATGTGATTTTTTTTGTGCTCCACATTATTATAGATGGGAATGCAGAAGTACAAAATCAACAAAGGAACATATGCTTTATGAGAAAAGATTAGCTAAAAGAACAAAGAGTTTTGTGCCAGAATATAAGTGTAAAAAGGATTTAGAAATAAAGGATATTAGAGAATTTCTTGAAGTTCTTCAAAAAGAATATGATGGAAATATAGATTACAATAATGACTTGGAATTTTCATATTATGTATGTGAATCAATAATAAATGCAATATTTAAGCAAATTCATAAAAATAAAAAACCAGGAAAAAAGGCAGTTTAATATGAATACATCTGAATTTTTTGTATAAAATTTGGATGTATTTTTTAACGTATGGGAATTTATAAGATGACTGCTTAATGAAAAGTTATAAAAATGTATATATTTAGAATAATTTTTGTAATAATTATATGGGTAACTATTATCTGCGTTATGATATAATAGTATATTATAAATATATTGACATATGTGTAAAATCAAAATATACTAAAACGTATGTTTTTTATGAAGAGCGTATACTATTATAATTATAGAAGTTTTAGGATTCATAATCTAAAGTTAATAAATATTATAAATAGCGATTTTTAAAAAGTATATTAAGGAGAAAGGCAGAATGGAGAAGAATAAAAGTATATCGATGGCAGTAATAAAAAGATTACCGAAATATCATAGATATCTTGGAGATCTTATGAAAAATGATGTTGACAGAATTTCTTCAAAGGAATTAGGCGAAAAAATAGGTTTTACTGCATCGCAAATTCGCCAGGATTTAAATTGCTTTGGAGACTTTGGACAACAGGGATATGGATACAACGTGAAAGAACTACATGCACAGATAAGTTCTATATTAGGACTTGATAAAGAATATAAAGCTGTTCTTATAGGAGCTGGTAATATAGGTCAGGCGGTAGCAAACTACACAAGATTTGATGATTTAGGTGTAAGAATATCAAAAATATTTGATGTAAATCCAAAGCTTGTTGGTATGAAGATTAGAGATGTTGAGATAAAAGAAATAGATGAACTTAAGAATACTCTTAAAGAAGAGCACATAGATTTAGGAGTAATATGTGTTCCACAAAAGAATGCACAGAATGTGGCGGATGAGTTAATAAAAGGCGGAGTAAAAGCAATATGGAATTTTGCACCTGTTGATTTGGTTCTTCCTGATGAAATAAAGGTTGAAAATGTTCATTTAAGCGACAGTTTAATGACTTTAATTTACCTTTTAAATGAATAACAAATATATTTTGTTAAATAAATAATTAACATTAAAATTATAGTAATTATAGTTTTTGTGTTAATTATTTATTTTTAATGTACTAAGAAATAACAATAATTACATATGTTAAAAATTAAAAATTGAAAATTATATATTGTTAAAATGACAAAGTAAATATTTTCACAAAGATTATTTTTATGTCAATAATTATTGAAAAAAAGGCGATTACCATGAATATTTTATTGCAAATAAAGTAAGTACGTATTATAATTTTAAGTAAGAGGGTTTGCCTCTATGTTTTTTTGAATCTGTTTGTTATAATATTAACAAATATGCAAAAATATTTTTATTCTGTTTGTAAGAAAATTAAAAAAATATAAAGTAGAACATTCTGAAGGGAGAATTTAAACATGGAATTAGAAAATGTAATTCTTGAGAAAGAAGGGCACTTAGCAGTTGTTAAAATTAACAGACCTAAGGCTTTAAATGCATTAAATTCAGCAACTTTAAAAGATTTAAACACAGTATTAGAAGATTTGGAAAATGACTCTAATATTTATGCTGTTATCTTAACTGGAGCAGGAGAAAAATCATTTGTTGCAGGTGCTGATATTGCAGAAATGAAAGATTTAAATGAAGCTCAAGGTAAAGAATTTGGAGAACTTGGTAACAAAGTATTCTTAAGATTAGAAAATTTAAATAAGCCAGTAATTGCAGCTATTCAAGGATTTGCTCTTGGTGGTGGATGTGAAATATCAATGGCATGTGATATAAGAATTGCTTCTGAAGCTGCCTTATTTGGACAACCAGAAGTAGGTCTAGGAATTACTCCTGGGTTTGGAGGAACTCAAAGATTAGCAAGAATAGTTGGTCTTGGAAAAGCTAAAGAAATGATATACACAGCTAGAAATATTAAAGCTGATGAAGCATTAGCTATAGGATTAGTTAATAAAGTAGTTCCACTTGAAAATCTTATGGAAGAAGCTAAGAAAATGGCTTCAAAAATAATAGCTAACGCACCAATAGCTGTTAAATTAGCTAAAGATGCTATAAATAGAGGTATGCAGGTTTCTATAGATGAAGCTGTTATGATAGAAGCTGAAGACTTTGGTAAATGTTTTGCATCTGAAGATCAAACAGAAGGAATGTCTGCTTTCTTAGAAAAAAGAAAAGAAAAGAATTTCCAAAATAAATAATGTCAAAAAT
>CAZLOP010000149.1:0-4571 GCA_964561205.1 uncultured Clostridium sp.
CTTTCTAATGATTCTTCTTTAGCAACATATAAAAATGCATCTACTTTAGAATCAACATTTTCAATTTTGTCTAAATGAGCTTTTGTAACTTCTTCAACAGAAGCTTCTTTTTTTGCAATTATTTCTTTTAGCTCATGTGCCTTGTAATTTGAAAAATCCATCAAATTGACCTCCATTCTTATTGTTGTTTTATAATACGTGGTACTAAAACATATTCTTCTAATTTATCTGGTGCATTGCTTACTACATCTTCTAATTTTAGTGAAGGTACAACAACATCTTCTCTGAATTTATTTTCAATATAAACCGGATTTACTATTATATCTTCATTTTCAGTATCTAACTCGCTAAGCTTTTCAACATAGCCTAATATCTGGTTTAAGTCTTCTGCTAAACCTTCTTTTTCATCTTCGTCAAATCTTAATCTTGCAAGTTCAGCAACGTATTCAACATCTTTTTTGCTAACAGCCATAGCTAAAACCTCCTGATATTAATGAACAATTGACAATGAACAATTGACAATTTAGTATATCTTTTCAATTGCATATTTACATTGTATATCGTACATTTCATTATTTTCTTTTTAAATTTTATCATAAATTTCGATATTTTACTATTTAAGTGTTATTATATATTATGTTTAATCATTTTATCCAGTTCATAGCAAAATATATAAAACTTATTGCTATTGTAATACTAATTACAAAATATAGTATTCTTTTCTCTATATCCTTATCTAAAACAAAACGTATAGCCATAGCCATCATTGTTCCACTTAAAGATAATTCTAATGGTACATATGAATTGAATATCTGATTTACATAGTAAAACTGGTAAGTAGTTAAAAACGTACATACTATTATTATGCTTGTAATACTCATTAAAATATATATCAAAACATCAATAAATTTTTTCATGTCTTACTATCCTTTCAATATTTCTTCAAACTCTTCTTCTGAAAGTACTTTTACTCCTAATTCCTGCGCTTTTGTTAATTTTGAACCAGCAGCTTCACCTGCAATAACATAATCTGTCTTCTTACTTACACTTCCTGCTACCTTTGCTCCAAGACTTTCAAGTTTATCTTTAATCTCGCTTCTTGAATAATTTTGAAGTGAACCTGTTGCAACAACTGTTTTTCCTTCAAAGGGATTAGCTGCTACTTCTTTTTCTTCAAATCTTGGCTTAATACCTAATTCTAAAAGTTCATCTATTGTAGAAAGAACCTTTTCTTCCTTAAAGAAGCTCATAACATCCTGTGCAACTACATCTCCTATATCTGATACTTCAACAAGTTCTTCAAATGCAGCATTTTTTAATCCTTCAATAGATTTAAATCTGTTTACAAGATCCTTTGCTGTTTTGACACCTACATTTGGTATTCCAATGGCATATATAAACGCATGAAGTTCACAATCTTTACTTTTTTCAATTGCTTCTAAAAGATTTTTTGCTTTTTTAGGCCCAAACTTTTCAAGATTTAATAAATCCTCTTCTTTTAATTTGTATAAATCTGAAATTGATTTAATATTAAGCTTTTCAAATAACTGTTCTGCAGTTTTTTCAGAAAAACCTGCAATATTCATAGCTTCTCTTCCTGCATAATGAACAATACTTTTCACCATCTGTGGTTTACATGATAATGTATTTTCACAGAAATAATGTGCACCTTCAAGTACAACATGACTTCCACATGCAGGGCATACTGCTGGTGGATATATTTTCTTTGAACCTTCTAATGTTTCAGGAACAACACCCATTATTTCTGGAATAACATCATTGCTTCTTCTAACAAATACATCTGCTCCAATTCTTATGCCCTTCTTTTCTATATCATCCATATTATTTAAAGTAGCTCTTTTAACTGTAACCCCTGCAAGTTCAACAGGCTCTAATAATGCTGTTGGCGCAAGCCTTCCACTTCTTCCAACATTCCATTCTACATCTAAAAGTTTTGTTGTTGCTTCCTGAGCTTCAAATTTATAAGCAATTGCCCATTTAGGATATTTTACCGTATATCCTAAAAGTTCTCTGGTTCTTATATCATCAATGGCAATCACAAGTCCATCAATATCGTAATTTAAATCAAATCTTATATCACGTATATACTCTATTTCTTTTTCTATTTCTTCAATTGATGTGCATACTTTCAGATAATCATCAACAGGAAGTCCCTTTTCCTTTATAAACTCCATCATTTCAACATAACTATTAAAAGGAGTTCCTTCTTTATAACCCACATCATAAAAAAATGCAGAAAGATTTCTTCTTGCTGTTTCTTTAACATTAAGATTTCTTAATGCACCAGCTGCACCATTTCTTAAATTTTTTAATGGAACATCAGCAGTTTCATTATATTTATTGAAAGCTTCTGTAGTCATTATGGCTTCACCATGAACTTCTAACAAATCACTACTGTCTATTCTTAATGGAACTGATTTAATTGTCTTTACCTGTGCAGTTACATCTTCTCCAATATCTCCAGTTCCTCTTGTTGCAGCTATTGTTAAAACTCCCTGCTCATCATAAGTAAGATTTATTGTAAGTCCATCAAACTTTTTTGTAAGAACATATTTTAAATCAGGAAGATTTTCACCTTTACTTCTCATTTCCTGTACAAACTTAACATTTCTGTTATGCCAATCTTTTAATTCTTCTACTGTCTGTGCTTTATCCATACTCCATAATCTTGCTTTATGAGTATATTTACTAAAACCTTCAAGAACAACATCACCAACTCTTAATGTTGGAGAATAAGGAAGTACATATCCTGTTTCCTTTTCTAATTTTTTTAGTTCATCATATTCTGTATCATATTGTTTATCTGTAACTGATGGATTATCTAAAGAATAATACTCATATGAATATCGGTTTAACTTTTCAACAAGTTCTTCAATACGTTCTTTCTTATCCAAATTCATTATTCTCCTTTTACTTTAAATATACATTTATTCATCATCTTTCATAAAAAAAGATGCAACAATTGAAATTATCCATATATAATCAATAAATGGTGTTAAAAAAAGTCCTAGCAGCTTTTTAATTTTGCAAGAGAAAGCATTAAGTTTTTAACTCCCTGCTTATCAAAAGCTACTGTAATTTTTTTATCAGCTCCAGCATCTTTAACCTGAACAATTGTACCTACTCCAAACTTTTCATGAAGTACTTTACGTCCTACTGTAGCTTCAGATTCATTTATATATTCTCCACCATTTGCACTATTAGGTGAAATTATATTGCTTCTGCTTTGTGTTGATCCACTACCTGGTATTCCTCTTTCTTTATATAAAGAATTTCTTAAACTATGAGGATTATTATAACTGCTTTTATTTACAAATGAATTATTTGCTTTTATTTTATCACTTTCATTTTGCACATATTCTTTTAACTCAGGTTTTATTTCATTTATAAAATCTGATTGAGGATATGCTACAGTTTTTCCAAAAACTCTTCTTACTTCTGCCGAAGTCATAAATAGAGTTTCTTTTGCTCTTGTTATACCTACATAACAAAGCCTTCTAGACTCTTCCATTTCAGAATCTTTCTCAAATGACATATTTCCTGGAAAAATACCATTTTCCATACCAACCATAAATACAACTGGGAATTCAAGCCCTTTTGCACTATGTACTGTCATAAGCATTACACTGTCATCTTCCTCTTCTATTTTATCTGTATCCTGAACAAGTGATACTTTTTCAAGATAAGCAGCTAATGATTTATCTTCACTTGTTTTTTCAAATTCAACTGCATCCGATACAAGTTCTTCAAGGTTATCAATTCTACTTTTGTCTTCAATTTCTTTAGACTCTTTAAGAGCTCTCATATATCCTGTATCTTCTAATATAGCTTTTATTATATCTGATACACTAGCTGTTTCACTTATTTGCATAAGATCATCCATAAGATGAACAAATTGCTCAATACATGTAGCATTTCTTGCTGTTAATGTTGAAATGCTTCTTACTTCAGTTAATGCATCCCATATATTTAAGTCAAAATTTTGTGCAAATTCCTGCACCTTATTTACTGTTGCATCACCAATACTTCTCTTAGGAACATTGATTATTCTCTTTATGCTTACATCATCCTGAGGATTTACTATAATCTTTAAATATGCAAGAATATCCTTAATTTCCTTTCTATCATAGAATCTTGTACCACCAACTATCTTGTATGGTATTCCTTTTCTTCTAAAGCTTTCTTCAAATATTCTTGACTGTGCATTAGTTCTGTAAAGTATAGCAAAATCCTTATAATTTTTGCCTTCATTCTTCTTTATATCTACAATACTTCTTCCTACAAAATCGCCTTCATCACTATCAGCATATGCTCTATAAACTTTAATTTTACTACCATTTTCCTGTTCAGTTCTAAGAATTTTACTCTTTCTATGAGTATTATTAACAATCACAGTATTTGCTGCATTAAGAATGTTTCCTTTTGATCTGTAATTTTGTTCAAGTTTTATTACTTTCGCAGTAGGATAATCTTTTTCGAAGCTTAAAATATTTTCAATATCTGCCCCTCTCCATTGATATATACATTGATCGTCATCACCTACAACACAT
>CAZLOP010000150.1:0-4515 GCA_964561205.1 uncultured Clostridium sp.
TGTATTTCTATGCTTACATTACCATTGGATAAGTTTCTGCAGAATCCGCATAAGTTGTATTTCATAGCCTGCATAGCAGTAAAATATCTAAAACCAACGCCTTGAACCCTTCCATGGACAATAATTGAATATCTAATCATAAAAATCTCCTTATAATTGAATAATTTAATAATAATATGAATATATTTTATTATAAATTGTTATTATGAAATAAGCAAACAGGATGCGGAAAATGCCTTAGAGTACTTCAATTTAAGCAAAAGAATAAAGAAATTCTTATGAATTAAAAAAGTATTTTAAATGTTTAGAAAATTAAGTATAATATATATTAAATAAGGCAATAATGATTTGATATGAAAGTATTTAGTTAGGAAGGAATGACAAAAATGTTAGAGAGAAGTATGGTTCTAATTAAGCCAGATGGAGTAGAAAGAAACATAATAGGAGATATAATAGGCAGTTACGAAGCAAATGGATTAATAGTCAAAGAATTGAAAATGATAAAAGCCACAAGAGAAATTGCAGAAAAGCATTATTCTCAGCATAAAGGAAAAGATTTTTATGAGGAGTTAATTACTTTCATAACAAGAAGTCCATTAGTTGCAATCATTTTAGAAGGAGAAAATGCAATAGCAAGAATAAGAGCTATAAATGGAGCAACAAGTCCAACTGATGCAGCATATGGAACAATACGTCATAGATATGCACATAGTAAAACAGAAAATTGCGTACATGCATCAGATAATGCAGAAAGTGCAAAAGCTGAAATTGAATTATGGTTTCCGGAATTAAGCTAAGAACTAAAAACTAAGAACTAAGAGTTAAGGAGATTTTTTTCCGAAACTCTTAGATCTTAGCTTTTTGTTATAAATTATGATTTGTGAAAGAGAAAAGGGAATGTACTCTAATTATTAGTGTACATTCCCTTAAGTTTTATTTTGTTTTTATATTCATCCATGCATCATCATATAATTTTAAATTATCACCTAAGTCAACAAAAATTTCACAATTATTAAGAATGTCATCAGATGGATAAGTAGCTTTTACATCTTCATCCAGCATTTGATAAGTTTCTTTATTAGGTGTTGAGTATTCTATGTAATCAACATTTTGCTTTGCATTTTCAGGGTCAGTTAAGAAGTTAATTAATTTTTCTGCATTTTCTTTGTTTTTAGCACTTTTTGGAATAACCATAGCATCAAACCATTTGTTAGAGCCTTCATCTGGAATTGCATATTTTAATTCAGGATTTTGAGCAATTATATAGTTTGCATCTCCAGACCAGACTGTAGCCATAACAGCTTCGCCTTGAATCATTTTATCTTTTACTTCATCTACATAGTAAAGTGGATCCATTGTTTGCTTTTGTTTTACCAGCTCACTGGCAGCAGCAGAGATTTCGTCTGGATTAGTACTATTCATAGAATAGCCAAGCTTTTTAAGTCCAATGGAAAGTGTATCTCTCATAGAATCAAACATAATAATTTGTTTACCGCTATATTTTGTATTCCATAAAATATCCCAGCTGTTAACAGGTTCAGTTACTACATTTGGATCATAAACAATACCTATTGTTCCCCACATATATGGAACAGAGTATTGATTTTGCGGATCATAGGATAAGTTTTTATATTTTTCATCTATATATTTATAGTTAGGAATATTATTGAAATCTAAAGGTTCAACCATATCTTCATTAACCATTTTTTCAATCATATAATCAGATGGAATAACTAAATCGTAAGTTCCAGGAGAACTTTTTAGTTTTTGATACATTATTTCATTAGTATCATAAGTAGAGTAATCAACTTTGATTCCAGTTTCCTTTGTGAATTTATCCAATAATTCTTCATCAATGTAATCACCACAGTTGTAAAAATATACAGTACCATTATCAGCAGCAGCATTAGAATTGCCGCATCCAGCAAAAAAGCTGGTAGTAAGAATACAGCCTAAAGCTAAAGTAGTTAATAATTTTAATTTTTTCAAAAATATCACCTCTAATTACTTTTTTTATTTTTCAGCTAAACTTTGTTTTTTGTTTACTATTAATAATAATGTAAGAACTACTACAAACATTATTGTTGATAAAGCATTTATTTCTGGTTTAATACCACGTCTTGCCATAGAGTAAATTTCTATTGAAAGGTTTGTTACTCCAGGACCTGTAGTAAAGAAGCTGATTACAAAGTCATCAATTGACATTGTGAAAGCCATTAAAAAGCCTGCAAGTATTCCAGGTTTAATTTGAGGAATAACAACTTTTAAAATTGCATTTAGTGGTGTTGCACCAAGGTCTTCAGCAGCTTCTAATGTATTTTCAGGAAGCTGTTTTAATTTTGGAAGTACAGATAAAATAACATATGGTATATCAAATGTTATATGTGCTAAAAGCATAGTAGTAAATCCAAATTCAAATTTTAAAAATATAAAAAGACTCATAAGTGAAATACCTGTTACTATATCAGGGTTTAATACTGGAAGATGATTTACATTTAACAGTATTGTTTTTAATCTTCTGTTCATTTTTGAAATGGCAATTGCACTAATAGTTCCAGCTATTGTTGAAATTATTGAAGCAAGTAATGCTATAAGTACTGTATAATAAAGAGCTGACATTAATCTGCTGTTAGAAAAAAGCTCTTTGTACCATTTAAAAGTAAAACCGGTCCATTTACCCATTACTTTAGATTCGTTGAAGGAAAAAAGCATTAGGGTAAGTATTGGAGTATATAAGAATAAAAATATTATAAAAAGATAAAATCTTTTTATGAAATTTTCTATTTTATTTACCATAAACCGCCACCGCCTTCCTTAGAATCATTGTTGTCAAATTTTGACGTTATGCTCATAAATATAAGGATAACAATCATCATTAAAATTGAAATTGCCGAACCGAAGTTCCAATCGCCCATAGATGTATACTGCTGTTCTATTAAGTTTCCAAGAAGCATATATTGTCCGCCGCCTAACAGTCTTGAAATAACAAAAGTTGATACAGCGGGCATAAATACCATAGTAATGCCTGAAAGTATTCCAGGTATGCTTAAGGGTAAAATAACCTTTAAAAAAGCATTAAGCCTGCCTGCACCAAGATCATATGCAGCATTTATTAAATCAGTATCCATTTTTATTAAAACTGTATATAATGGCAATACCATAAATGGAAGGTAATTATATACCATACCAAGCAGTACAGCCCAGTCATTATATAAAAACTGAATAGAGCCTATACCTATTTTGTTTAATAATGCATTTATTATGCCTGTTTTCCCAAGGATAGGAAGCCAAGCGTATGTTCTAAGCAAAAAGTTCATCCACATTGGAAGAATAAATAACATTATAAGCATGTTTCTTGTGGTGCTTTTCATTTTTGAAATTATATATGCAATAGGATAACCTATAATTAAGCACCCAATTGTAGAATAAAATGCAAGTAAAATTGAACGCTTAAATACACTGAAGTATTGTTCTGAAATAAGTTTTTGATAGTTTTCCAGTGAAAATACATAGCCAGAATTTGTTTTAAGGGTAAAGCTGAAAAATAGTACTATTAATAAAGGTATCACTATAAATAGTGCGCTCCAAAAAATATAAGGATAAGCCAGGATTGAAGATGTATTTTTCTTATGCATTTTTTAAGCTCTTTTTCATAATATGAATATCTTCTGGATAAATATCCATTCCAATCTGGCTTCCTATATCTGCACATTTAGTACTATGAATTATGAAATCATAAGCAGCTGTTTTAACTACCATTTCATAATGAACACCTTTAAAAATTGAAGATTCAACTATACCGTTTAACATTCCAGCTTCAGCTTTTACCATTTTTATATCTTCTGGCCTTATGACTACATCAACAGGTTCATTTAATTCAAAATCTTTATCAACACATTCAAATACTTTATCACAGAATTTAACTTGAAAATCTTTGTGCATAATGCCATCAATGATGTTGCTTTCTCCAATAAAATCTGCAACAAAGGCATTAGCCGGTTCATTATATATGTCCTGTGGTGTACCCATCTGCTGAATAACTCCTTTATTCATAACAATAATAGTATCAGACATTGTTAATGCTTCTTCCTGATCATGAGTTACAAAAACAAAAGTAATACCAATTTCTTTTTGTATTTTTTTTAATTCTATCTGCATTTCTTTTCTAAGTTTAAGGTCAAGAGCACCAAGGGGCTCATCTAAAAGAAGAATTTGAGGTTTGTTTACTAATGCTCTTGCAATAGCAACTCTTTGCTGCTGGCCACCGCTTAGTGAGTCTACACTTCTTTTTTCAAAACCTTCTAAAGCTACAAGCTTTAACATTTTTGATACTTCTTCTTTAATTTTATTTTTTGGAAGTTTTTTCAACTTTAATCCAAATGCAATATTGTCATAAATATTCATGTGAGGGAATAAAGCATATTTTTGGAATACTGTATTAACAGCTCTTTTATAAGGTGGAAGAGCTGAAATATCAGTATTATTAAAAATCACTTCTCCATTATCAGCATTTTC
>CAZLOP010000151.1:0-4509 GCA_964561205.1 uncultured Clostridium sp.
AGGTTACAGCAGCAGTATGTTCAATATATGAAGAAGAATTAGGAATCCCTCAGGATAAGATTTATGTGAAATATGAAGAAGTAGATCACTGGGGATGGAACGGAAGGAATTTTTAAATATAAGGAATATAAAAGTTATATTATGCACATAATAAATAAAATTCTATGAAAAGGAAGTAATTCATTATGAAAAAAATGCTGTATATAACTGTAAATTCCAAACCAGAATCATTATCTTCAAGTAAGACTGTAGGGCGTGCTTTTGTTAATAGATTTTTAGCCAGATATCCAGAATTTAAAATGGAAGAGCTGGATTTATATAAAGAACATATTCCCCAGCTAAAATATCAGTATTTTAATGGAAGAAATTCTATAGTGGATGTGCTTAATATTAATAATCTTAATAATGAAGAAAAGAAAGAAGTAAAAAGAATAATGCAGCTATGTGACCAGTTTAAATCTGCAGATATGTATGTTATTGCAGCACCTATGTGGAGTTTAAGCTTTCCGCCACAGTTAAAAGCATATATAGACTGTATAGTGTTAGATAAGAGAACTATAAAAATCAAAAAGGGTGAAAAGCCGGATGGATTATTAAATGATAAAAAACGTGGATTTGTTTATATACAATCCAGTGGGGCAGATTTAAATATGATAACTGAAATGTTTATGGATAAGGGACTTCATTATGTAAAAGGAATTATGAAAGCATTAGGAATTAAAAATTGTGAAGAGCTTTTAGTTGATGGTACCGGCAGTACAGAAGAAGAAAGGCTGAAAGCAGTAAAAAAGGCTGAAAATCATATTGATAATGTAATTGATAAAGCATGGCCATTAGATTAAGAATAAAAATACTGTCATATTAAATAAGGTTTATAGCCTTAGTTTAATGTGGCAGTATTTTTGCATTAGCATATAAAATTAATTATTAAGCTAATAGTAAGATATATTATTTGTGGATTGTGATATAATTAATAAGCTGGAAAGTTACATTTATATGTGGGAGATGGACATAAGTTTATGTATGATGATTTTACAAACGCAACAGAGTTAATGGAAATTAAATTAAAACAAAGAGCTGGAAAATGCAGCTTTCTTATATTACTATTTGGGTTATTTACTATAGCTGCTACTTTAAGCTTTTCCATAATATTGATGAAGGGCTTTAAATGTGATATTGGCATTATTAGTAAAAATGAATATTTAAAAATATTTTTTCAAATAGCTCCATGTATAGTAATTGATATTATTACCATATTAATTGGGATTAAAATTACTAATTTAAATTTAAAAAGTGATATTTTAAAAAGGAGCATATGTGAAAGAAAGACTACAGCCATAGCGATGATTTCATGTGGAGGCATTATTTTTATAAGCAGTATATTTAATGCTTTATATATGATTCTGACTGATTCTATAGGAATATCAACACCAGCTCCTGATTTTACACTTCCAGATAAAATAATTTTAAAATTATTTTATCTTATATATGTATGTATGTTAGGACCTTTTTTAGAGGAAATATTATTTAGAGGGATAATTCTAAATTACATGAAAAAGTATGGTGATTTAACTGCCATGTTCTTTTCAACTATATTGTTTACAATGTTCCATTTAAATCTTATTCAATTTATGACCCCCCTCCTTATGGGAATGTTATTATCATTTTTAGCATTGAAAGCTGATTCTATAAAACCATCAATTGTGGTACATATGTTTAATAATACAATGGCAGCAATTATCAGCTATGTTTTTGGCATAAATAAAAACATATATATATTTATTACAGCCATATATATTTTAGGCGGAATTATAGCATTAATATTATTTATATATAAATATTTTGGTCATATATATGAAATGTTAGGAGAAGAGTTTAAAATATTAACATTATCAAAGAGAATTAAATGCTGTCTTTTTAATTCATGTTCACTACTATATATAGTATTTTATTTTACTGTGATAATTGTTAATTTTATTTGTGAAAATTTATATTAAATGAGTTGTTAGGCATACAATAAATGGGACTTTTGCATTAAGTATTTCTAATTTATAACATACCTGCAAATCAGAATTTAATTAAGTAAGAAGTAAGAGGTAAAAGGTAAGAGATTCGGAAAAAAATCTTTCAGATTTTTTATTATATATTGTATGGATTTTGTTTACACAAAATCTACTGCTTAGGCAATGTGTTAAAGCATTTTATAAAAACTTTGTTTTTATAAAACATATAATTTTATTTTTCTGAAAGAAAAATTTCCTCAACTCTTAGTTCTTAGTTTTTAGTTCTTACTTAATATCGTTAAATTCTGATTTACAGGATAAAAAAGAAGCTGCCACAAATTAATGCTGCACTTATAGAAAGTAATATATTGTAAAAATATGTGGTTTTATGTTATACTTTATTTATGTGTTAAGAAAGGTATATTTAATAATGTGTATTGTATATTATGGGGGGAAAATAATTGAGCAATAAGTATATTATAGAAACAGATAAGGATAAATGTGTAGGATGTAATAAATGTATAAGATATTGTCCTATAGAAGGTGCTAATAAAACAATAACAATTAACAGAGAAGCAAAAGTTGAAGTAAACAACGAAAGATGTATTAAGTGTGGAAAATGTATTGAAGTATGTGAAAAAAATGCACGATATTATGTGGATGATACAGAAGAATTTTTTAATGAATTAGAAAAAGGGAAAAAATTTGCCATAATTACGGCACCAGCCATAGTTGTAAATATACCAGAATATAAAAAGTTATTTGGATATTTAAAGTCTAAAGGAATTTCTATAATATATGATGTAAGCTTTGGAGGAAATATAACAACATGGGCATATTTAAAGGTTATGAAAAAGGATAATTTGAAAAGCATTATATCTCAGCCATGCCCTGTAGTAGTAAATTATATTGAAAAGTATAAAAATTCATTAATTGAGCATCTTGCACCAATACACAGCCCAGCAATGTGTGCAGCAATTTTTATGAAAAAATATGAGAATATTTCAGAAGATATTGTAATGTTATCCCCATGTGTTGCTAAGTCTGATGAGTTTAGTGATAGAAATACTGGAAATTATATAAAATACAATGTTACATTTAAAAATTTACTTGACTATTTAAAAAATAAAAATATAAATTTAAATTCATATAAAGAATGTGATTTTACAAATTCAGATGCATCTTTAGCTAAAATATACAGTATTCCAGGTGGTTTAAAAGAAAATGTATGGGCAAGAAACAAAAATATAACAATAAGACAGGTTGAAGGTCATGAAGAATTTATTAATTATTTAGATATTGCAGAAAAGTATTACAATGAAAATAAAAAAATGCCCCAAATTATTGATGTGTTAAATTGCAGTAATGGATGTAATCTTGGAACAGCAAATACATGCCATATGAATTCCTATGAAGTATCTGATTTTTTCAATAGAATGAAATCTGCTGAAGAAATTAATATGAAAAAAGGATATAAAAGCAAGATACAAAAAATTGATGAACAATTTGATAAAAAATTAAAATTAGAAGATTTCAGGAGAAATTATACAGCAAAATCTCAAGAAAATTTTAAGAATCCAAGTGCTTCTGAAAGTAATAAAATTTTTAGTGATATGTTAAAAAATACAGATAATGAAAAAAATCTTAATTGTAGTGCTTGTGGATATGATAGCTGCAATGAAATGGTTAAAATGATTTATAATGGAATAAATACAAAGGAAAACTGCATTCACTTTGTAAAGAAAAAGGTAGAAGAAGAATATATACAAATTGAAAAACAGCATAAAGAAACAGAACAAACTTTGCGTGAAGTGAGAGAATTATCAGCAAAAAATGATGAAATGACACAAGGGTTAAAGGAATTTATAAAGCAGCTTATTGTGGATATTAATGAAGTTAATGAAGGTAATCAAAAGAGTTCTGAGGCAATAATAGATATTGCTGGTGATTTGGCAAATATGAATAATATTTCAGATGACTTAAAAGGTAATATTGATAATATGAATGACATTCTTAAGAAGTTTGTTGATTCTTTAAAGTATATAATTGATATATCAGACCAGACAAATCTTCTGTCTCTTAATGCATCCATTGAAGCTGCAAGGGCAGGTGAAGCAGGACGAGGTTTTGCAGTAGTTGCAGAAGAAGTTAAAAAACTTGCTGATGAATCAAAAAAGGTTGCAGAAGCTACCCAAAAAGAAGAAAAAGGAATGACCAGCAGCATAATAAAAATTATTAGTTTATCAGATAACTTAATAGAAAAAATTAAAAAGATAAATAATGATATTGATATTATTTCACAATCTGTTGAAGAAATTACAGCACAAAGTGGAAAGATAGTTGATGATTCTGAAAAATTTACCAAAACAATGAATTAATAAAAAAGGGATTGTTGCACTAAGTAATCAGTGCACAATTCCTTTCCTTTTATTTTAATAGATCATAATTTAGCTAAGAACTAAGGACTAAAAACTAAGAGTTTCGGAGAAAAATCTTTCAGATTTTT
>CAZLOP010000152.1:0-4471 GCA_964561205.1 uncultured Clostridium sp.
ACCATATTCTTTATTTTTATGTTTTAATCCTTCCATAAGATGAAGTAATATAATAGTTCCAGATGCTCCATAAGGATGTCCATATGCTAATGCCCCACCATATATATTGTAATTGTCACAAAGATATGGCTTATTTCTTTCAAACAATACATCAATAACTGCAAAAGCTTCATTAAACTCAAATAAGTCTATATCTTCAAACATCATCTTTCTTTTTGCAAGAAGAGTACTTGCACTTTCCATTGCACTTTCCGGACTATAAAGAGGATTATTTCCGCACATATTAGTATCTATGAGTTCATATTGTCTTTTTATATTATGCTTTTTTAAATATTCTTCAGATGCAATAATTATAAAAGCTGCCCCGTCATTTATACGGGTACAGTTTGAGGCATTTATCACTCCATCATCTTTTACTATAGGTCTCATTCTATTTAGTAACTTTTCATTTATATTTTCTCTAATTCCTTCATCCTTTAAGCTTCCAAAACTTTCAGTTATCACACTATTTAATAACTTATTTTCTCTAGCATAAACTGCATTATTATGGCTTCTTATAACCCATTTGTCCATATCTTTTCTGCTTATAGAATATTTTTCTGCTACTCTTTCAGCACCTCTAAACATAGCCTTTTCATCATATTCATATGGCGAAAACTGTGCACTCATATAATACGGCTTATCTTTGCTATATCTTGGATCATTTTTACTGTAATATCTAAGCGGCTGCATTGACCCGCTTTCAACTCCTCCACATATTATACAGTGTGCCATGCCGCTTTTGATTTTAGCAAATGCTATACTCATTGCTGAAAATGAACTTCCACACTGCATATCTATTGAATATGCAGGTACTGAATTATCAAGTCCGCTATAAAGTGTTATAAGTCTTGCTATATTTCCTCCGCCGCCTGTAGCATTTCCACATATTATCTCATCAATATTTTTTAAATTATACTTATCAATTAACTTTTTTAAAACATGTGCCCCCAGTTTTTCTGGGAGCACCTTCTTAAATATTCCATTTTTTATTCCAATGCAGCTTCTAAGTCCGCCTGCTATATAAACCTTATTCATAATTTCTTCCTATACTGCTGTCTGTCTTATAAAAGATATTTTATTTAATCTGTTTCCTAAAAGCGAAGCTGCAATACATTTTAAAACATCACCAAAAATAAATGGTATAACAGCCATGCTTAATGCTTTATATACTCCTATGTTTAATACTAAACACATTTGAGCAGTACCAAATGCATATAAAAGAGGCATTCCTATAATTATAGTAACTGCAAGATATCTTCTTACATCATTTCCTTTTCCTTTTAAATAACTGATTACTGGTGCCATAATCAAAAAGCCAAGAATGAAACCACCTGTCGGACCTGTTAACTTCTCAAGTCCACATGCCCCACCTGAAAATACAGGAACTCCAACAGCTCCAATTAATATGTATACCAAAACTGTAATAAATGCCTGCTTGGGCTTAAGAATTAAGGCTGCTAAATTTATTGCCATTGTCTGGGCAGTAATCATGGCAGGAGTAAATGGAAGTGGAAATGAAATAAGTGCACAAATTGTTATAATTGCAACGCATACTGCTATTTTTGTTAAATCTCTTGTATTTAAAACTTCTTTTGAATTCATAATAATCCTTCTTTCATTGTATATAAGTCTGTTTGCATTTAAAACACAAAATATTGTTAACATATCCATATATAATATTATTATCTTTAAATATATAAATATCTTCATCACAATAGATTTCATGAATAAATTTAATTTCTGCTGTTTTTATATTTTCATCACATAAATAACTCATAATAAGAAGCCCTTGTACAACTGGCTTGTCCGTTAGATGAATCTTATTTTTATCATTTGTGTCTCTACTAAAATTAATAACCTCTGCTTTTGTGAATTTTCTCCAAAACTCACCTGTCACATTATTACTTTTTCTGCTAATATTATAATGCTTTGATATACTTTTAATCACTTCTATAGACATAACAGAGACAAATTTATTACTTGAATACATTCTGCTTTGAATTACAGAAACTCTTCTGTTATCTCTTATTTTTGAAACCTCCATAAATACTTTACCATTTATGAGATTCTCATAAACAGTTAATGATGCTTTAATCATATAGCATTCTTCATATTCTTTTTCATCTGTTAAAGTTAATGATTTTGCAAAATCTTTAATATATTTTTCCATGTCACTATTATAATCACAGCATATACATTTGTCAACTAATCCATCATTGACAGGTTGACAATTAAGTTTATAAAAAAGCTTTTATAAATAACAATTTTCAAGTTATCCATAAAAACTTCTAAACTTCAGCATATATAAAAATAATATACAATTATAACTCACTTAAATATTCTTTTTCCCTTTTCATTATTGTTCCCAATATTTCAATACTTTTTATTGCATCATCTTTTATATTTAATGAATGATCTGCCCCCTCAATTTCAATAAATTTAATATTACTATTATTTCTTAACATATAAAGTGATTCGGACTTTATCATAGGATCTGCATTACCTAAAATAACAAGTGAATTATCTTTTATTCCTGCTTTAATTGTTTCTGAAATTGGTGTTAAATAAATATTTTTTATTTTATAACCAACTAACTTGTCCTGTATTGAAGCCTGTATTAATGTTCCTATGCTCTTTCCTATAAATATTATCTTTTTATATTTTTCATTTAATGCTTTAATAATGATTTCTTTTGTCTCTTTGATTACAATGTTAAATTCATCTGAATGAACCAGCTGTTTTCTTGCAGCCTGAAAACCATATTCTATAGGAAGCACATCAAATCCAAGCTGGCACGCAAGTTTTTTTGAATAATCTAATAAAGCTTTATCACAAGTATATCCAATACCTGGCAAAAGAATAACTAATGTATCACTATAATTTTCTATTATGCTGCATTCAACACTTACTTCAAAGTAAGACAATATTCTTATACTCATTTATACCATCCTCACTATCATAAATATTAATCTTAACCCTGTAAATATCATTATATACTAATTTTTTATATTTTTATATCAATTTCTTAAAACATATATACTTTTTAATTCTAAACATATAATACAAAATAAAAAGACAGCCTTTATTCATTATAATCCTTACTTAATAATGCATAGTAAGAAGCATCACATATCCCTTGATTATTGTAATCACACATTCTTAAAGTTCCTTCATAAGACAATCCACATTTTTCATAACAAGACCTGATGTAATAAATACGCTTTTCAAGAAATATTTTAAAGAAAAAAGTGAATAAGCAGAATTCCTATCCACTTTTAGTAAACATTTAATTTCAGATTACATTAATTATAATATTTCTCTTTAACCTTCATAGTAAATCCATAGTCAATTATTACTGGCTTTTTATTAATAATTCCCCAGCTGCTTGCTCTGTTTAAATCTTCTAAAAGAAGATTATACTTTTTTCTCAAATGCTTCATTTCAGATAAACTATAAAATTCTTCTTTACTGCTGACACCAAAATAGTTCCATATATAAGAAATGTCCTTTATCTTATGAGCTTTACGCATTATTATATATTTATAGTTTCTAGAAAACTGTACTACTTTTGCAAACCTTCCCGACATATCCTTCTCTGAAATATTTACTTCTGTCTTATTTTGTTCAATTCCAGCATTATTTTTTGCTATTTTAATTACATATCCATTATTTAAGTTAAATACTTTTCGGCTTGAACCTCCTCCAATATATTTATATAAACCTTTGTTTATGCCAAACATAATAAACTCATATTGAGAATACTTGGTAAACATTGTTATCCTCCCTGACTGCAATTTTATGAATTATAGTTACTATATTTTATTAAATGTAAAGTAATTTGGTTCACATAAATATTTATTAAATTTAAAAATAAGCATTAACATCATGGTTACAATAGAAAATCATATTGTTTTTTGCCACAAAAAAAGTACATCCTTTGTGATGTACTTTAATCAAAACTTAAATTATTCAAATATTTTGTATTTAAAAAATTCATTTCCATTTGCATATGACTTATCATAAGCAAATTTAATTGTAACTTGTCCTTTATCAACAAGTTTGCTGATTTTCTCATCAGCATCCTGTCCACAGAATAGATATTCATTTATCATATAATATGTCTTGTTATCCTTACTACAGGCAGTTATTTTACCACTTGTTGTTATTACTCCTGTATTAGGTACAATACTAATATCCTGAGATACAAAATTCTTTAAACTGCTTCCTGTAAATATCAAAGAACTCAAAACTGATGGAGTTATATTTTGCTGTCTTGATTTTACTTCAAGATAATCATAATAATGCTCTTCATTGCTATATTTATTATAAAATTCTTTTACTTTTTCTGTATTATAAGCCCATATTTTAATATTGCTATCATACCCATCATAGGATATATTATATCTGTCTTTAGCCATTAAAACATCAT
>CAZLOP010000153.1:0-4464 GCA_964561205.1 uncultured Clostridium sp.
AATTCAAAAAAAATACGAGAAGTGTATACCAAGGCATTAAAAAAATTTTTAGTAGTAAGAAAACTTGTTTTACTATTAATTCTACTACTAACAGGTAGTAATAACTTGCTAAAATCTACTCTGATTTGCCACATTCCGTCATTTAAGAGAAAACCAAAAATCCCCGAAATCCCTTGCAAAACAGGGGATTTCCGGACAGATCAAGGAGAAACAAATAATGATAAAAGTACTTTTCATCTGCCACGGCAACATCCAATAAAAGTGGAGAACACCAAGTAAACTTGGGCTTTTAAACAATTTGTAATTAAGTATTTACCTATGGTTTACTTATTACGTTTTTGTACCTAAGTTTTAGGAGATTGTATGGTATATTGTAAAGAACTGTTAATGGGATAACAAAGTATTGATAATATGTGCTTGGAAGGAAAGGAATATCTTATGGATAAACAAGAAGTAGTTAGGGATACTACACAAAAGATTTTGGTATGTAGAGCTGTAGAAGATGAAAATGATAAAAATGTATTTTGTTTTAGATATTGTGAAGGTTTTTCTTTTTGTAAAAAGCAATATATATATAAGTTTGTATTAGGAGGTATGAAAAGAGAGACGACGATTTTTCAAATAGTTGATATTATAAAAGAAAACGAGCAAGTTAAAGAAAATATTCATGAACTTGAAGCTAATGAAGTTTTGCGTCCAATATCATACAGATGTAGTTGGCAAATGCCAGAAGAAGTATTAACGGAAGTTGTGAATTATACATACACGCAGTTACAAAAAGAGATTAGGAATATATTTAGAGAATTAAAACTAGAGCTTTATTTTGCTAAGTTGGAGAGTATTGATAAAAACAGGAAAAAATACTTGTTTGATACCTTTGGAGTAGAAGATGAATTAGAGTTCAAAAAAAGAAAATCAAGTAACCAGATGAGGTGGTTTAAAGAGTTTAATATATATGATATGGATTTTCAATTTACTATTAGTTTATATGAGTTAAAACCTTGTTTATTAAATTTAATAGACCAAAATATGATAATTTGCAATGCTGACAAAGTGGCGTTAAAAGCAAACTGCATAGATGAAATAGAGCATATAATCGAATCGACTTTTTTGCGAGAAAATGCACGGTATCAAATGGATTCATATATAGGCGTGGATTTTTGTGATGAAACGAAAGAATTAGTATGGGCACATATGAGTCCTTGTGAAATAAAAGTGGAATTTTCTTTCTTTTGGACATTGGTAAAATCAATGTTGTCTCTAGCATATATACCTGCTGTAATACTTATGTTACAAGATAAAAGTACAAAAATATACATGTATATTTTTCTGGCGTTGGTGTACTTAATAGCAATAATTTTTTCTGATGAAAAACAAGTTACAAAATTGGTAAAGTATAGAAAACCCATAGATAAAGAACCGATTCGGTATGTAAATTTATATTATTGTGGGTTGATATTATCGACAACTTTTATCCTTTTCACAATACAGTTGGTGCAGAGGGGCATAGGAGGTATGAAAGATATATTAATACATTTATTTGCAGATATATTGTTTGCATATGTGCTAATTCTTCTTTTTAATTTATGCATTTCGCTTGTGGCGTGGGGGATAACGCTGTTTATCTCTATAAAAAATATCAGAAAAAAAGGGGACTGTGTATGGAAGTGGACAAAAAAAGTGATTAAAACGGTATTTTGGTTATGTAGTCTTGGCTGTAGTTTTGTTGTGTTAGACATTCAAAAATATTTTAAGGAACAGGCAGAGACAAACATAGGGGTAGAAATTTGGATTTTCATGTGTTGCATTTTAATAGCAGAAATTAATATAATAACGATGTGGAAAAAAGCAGAGACTGTCAGGGAACATGAAGATATTGAATTGCGATAATATGTAAGGAAGAGTGATAAATTTTACTTCAATTGGTACTCATTTTGTTGTTAAATATATGCCAAAATATATTATGATATATCAAGAAATGTTCTTTTGACAAACAACATGAACATTCAAAAAACACAAGGAAAGTTCCATTTTTCCAAGAAAACGAGGTTATATCAACTTATGCGAAATAAAATCCTATTTATTTGCCACGGCAATATGGTTAGATGCTCCTACAAAGCCCGTAAATAAGCCATTTCTTAGCGAAAAATGGCCTATACTACACACTTACTACACTTTTTTTAGAGAAATAGCTTGGTATGATTGTTAATAAATACAAATTGACAATATGGTATATATGCCATATAATAATTACAAAGGAGAATACATGTCAGATTTTAAGATAGTAGCATATGAAAAGGAAAACGGAGAAATTCCTGTAGAGGAATTTCTTGATTCTGTTAATCCTAAGATGCGAGCTAAGATATTTGGATTACTTGGTATTTTACAGGAAAAAGGAAATATGTTAAGAGAACCATATAGTAAGCATTTGGATGATGGTATATTTGAATTGAGATGTAAATTTGGAAGTGATATAACTAGAGTTTTATATTTTTTCTATTATGAGGGAAGAATTATATTGACGAATGGATTCGTAAAGAAGACACAGAAAACTCCAAAAGAAGAAATACAGATTGCAAAGGATAGACGAAAGGATTTTATAGAAAGGGTGATGAAAGATGAGAACATTTGATGATATGCTATCAAAGCAGTTACAAGATGATGAATTTAGAAAAGAGTATGAAGCTATTGGACCAGAGATGGATGTTATTAGAGCTATCGTAGATGCTAGAACTTCTCAGAATTTGACCCAGAAAGAGTTGGCTGAGCGCACTGGTATTAATCAAGCGGATATTAGTAAACTTGAGAACGGCACTAGAAATCCTTCTGTTAATTTGCTTAAGCGTTTAGCTGAAGGAATGGATATGGTTTTAAAAATTGAATTTGTACCAAAGCATAATATTTAATCAATTATTGAACCTCACTTGATTAAGTTCATGTGGGGTTTATTAATTGAAGAGGAGAAGGTGACAAGAAATGTTAGCTTAATAGTATTTTTTCTAAGGCGAAAAATGATATGAAAAGAGAAGAACTGTGGAGATAGTTGTCAAATTATCTCTCAAAAAGATACAACGAAAATTGAGGTAACAATGGAGCTTGATAAAGAGAGTAATTACACACCAGAGGAAAAGGCTACTTATCAGAAGATTAAGAATTATGTGAAGGACAAGTATGGTGTGAATGTGTATACTTCTTATATTGCACAGGTGAAGCGGATGTGTGGGCTGGATATGGGCGAGAACTATAATAAGTCTAAGAAAGAAAATCCAGAGGTGAAGCAGTGTCCGCAGGAGAAGGTGGATTATATTAAGGATGCGTTGAGGTACTATAGGCTTATTTAGGAAAAAACTTAGGAGCTGTGATATGGAAATTAGCAATATTGAAAGATTTAATAATCTGGTCAACGAATATTTGAGGACCGATAGTAACTATAAAAAGCAAATCGAAAATTTTCAAGAGTTTTTAAAAGAGTACAATTTAGAAGACAGAGTATTTAATCTGTACGAAACTAATATAGATGAATTTTTTGAATATGCGTTGAGGAAAAATATAGGAACAGAATCTCCGCTAACATCACATATAGCTGCTCTTAAAGGCTTGTTTGGCTTTTTGATTGCCAATAATTTGAAATTTGCTGAATTAAATGGATATATAGGTTCTTCTACATTTAGAAATAAATTCTTTGAAAAAGTAGAAAAAACTACTAGTAAAAATGTATTATCCAATGAACTGCTCAGAAAAATTCTGTGTACTATAGATGAATTTATAGATGAGCATAGAGATGGTGGATTTAAAAATCAAACGGAGGAAGACACATATTTTGATGCGATAATAGCACAGTTGTTTATAAAAATAAGCCTTTTGATTCCGTTACAAACAACTCAAGTATTGGAGCTGGAATTAGGGGATGTAAAAAATCCTAAGTTCAGAAATGTTATATACAATGATATCGTTATAAAAGTACCGAATAGTTTAAGAAAAGATATTATATATGCGGTTGATTATGCAGAACAAAAGTATGGCAAGATGTATAAAACAACAGATAAGATATTTGAATATTTGTATTTGTGTGCTGATAAGAAAGGCAAGCGAGAAGGAATAAATGGGACATTACCAAAGATATATAAAAAGCTTGGGTTGTATGAAATATTAGAAAAAAAGTCAGGAGGAAAGAGAGATAAATTTTTGTATCCTGCGGGGAGCTATAAAAAAACAGCAATTTTCAATATGCTAAGTAATGGAGTAAATATAGTATATCTTATAAAACTAACAGGTTTAGATGCACAAACACTCTTGAATGAGTTTGATTACGGTAGTTTAAATGATATTGATGTTGCAATAAATATTAATAATTCTCTACTGGCATGTGATTACTATGAATATTTATAATGATTTTTACGAAGCATAAAAAGTATATTCTGAAAGGGAGGTGATTTTGATGACAGAAAAAAACATGTATGAAGG
>CAZLOP010000154.1:0-4357 GCA_964561205.1 uncultured Clostridium sp.
GCTATAGGTTCATTAAAATCATCACCATCAACAAGAACTGTATAAAAAGCTGTAATAGAACCATCCATTGATGTTCCTGAACGCTCCATAAGCTTTGGAAGCTTAGCAAAAACTGAAGGAGTATATCCCTTTGTTGCAGGCGGCTCACCAATTGCCAGTCCTACTTCTCTTTGTGCCATTGCAAATCTGGTTACGGAATCCATCATCAAAATAACTTTTTTCCCTTTATCTCTAAAATATTCAGCTATAGCTGTAGCAGTTAATGCTCCTTTAATTCTTATTAAGGCTGGCTTATCAGAAGTAGCACATACTCCAATTGAACGCTTCATGCCTTCTGGTCCCAAATCCTTTTCTATAAATTCCAAGACCTCTCTTCCTCTTTCTCCTATTAGAGAAATAACATTTATATCTGCCTTAGCTTCTCTAGCTATCATTCCTAATGTAGTGCTCTTACCAACACCTGAACCTGCAAAAATCCCAATTCTCTGGCCATCTCCAACTGTAAGGAAACCATCTATAGCACGTACACCTGTTGGCATAATATCCTGAATTCTTTTTCTTTTTAACGGATCTGGAGCTTCATTTTCAAGAGGATAATCTTCTCCATTTAAAATAGAAAGATTTTCATCTAGCGGCCTTCCTAATCCATCTAAAATATGTCCAAGTAATTCCTCACTACATGTAACACTTAATGGCTTTCTTTGTGGAACAACCCGGCATCCCGGAGAAATTCCAATTAATTCATCTAATGGCATTAACACAACAAATTCTTCTTTAAATCCTACAACTTCACAATTAATTGGATGTCCACTTTCATTATAAATAATACACAATTCCCCCACAAAAGCTTTTATCCCTTGAACTTCTATTGTAAGACCAATTACCTTCTTAACTATACCTTCACTATATATTGATGAAGTATTATTTACTTTTTTAATTAGTTTTTCAAAATCCAAGTCAAAATCAAGCATCTTATATACCTCACAATTTATATTATCCAAACAAAGCTTTTCTAATTTGTTCCATGCCAATATCTATACCAATTTTCACCATGCCACTATCTTTTTCAACAATAGCATTTCCTTTTTCCATAAAGGTATCACCTAAAACAAATACTTCCTGCTTTATGGAATATTCAACCTTCCATTTTTCAATATGAGTTTTTAATTCTGAAACATAAAAAGGGTTTATTTTTATAACAACACTCTGTTCACCTTTAGATAATTTAAATGCTTCTTCTATTAAATCATTCATGGAATCTTCTTTTTCAAGTTTTTTACGAACTATATTTTCTGCAATATTAAGAGCAAGTTCTATAACTTCATTTTTCTTATTGTCAAGATACTTATTATAGTCATTTTGTGCATTTTTTAAAATTTCCTGCGCTTTATTTACTATATCTTCTGCTTCTCCTTTAGCTTTTTCTATAGTTTCTTCATAAGCCTGCTTATAACCATCTTCTTTACCATTTTGTATTCCCTGATCATATCCTTTTTCATAAGCTTCCTTCTCTGCATTTTGTGCACTGATTTCTGCTTCCATCTCTATTCTTTGTTTATTTCTTTGAGCTTCTTCAATTATATTTTTCCCAATTTCATCATATTTACGTAATATTTCTTCTGGATCAACCTTTGGCTGCACCACTATTTCTTCTTCTATTTCTTCTTCTATTTCGGGAATATAATTCTTAGCTACATATTCAGTTGCAATAATCTTACTTTCACTTGATTTTGTAAACTGACTTTTAATAACATTATTATACGATGATCGCATCTTCTCCACCTCTTGAAATTATAATTTCTCCGGCGTCGTCTAATCTCCTTATAACAGATACAATCTTCTGTTGTGATTTTTCAACATCCATAAGTCTTACTGGTCCTAAGAATTCCATATCTTCCTTCAATGAAGCAGCAGCTCTCTTTGACTGATTTCTGTAAATACATTCTGCAACCTCATCAGAACATCCCTTAAGTGCAAGAGCAAGATCTGACGCTTCGACTTCTCTAAGAACTCTCTGAATAGATACATCATCAAGAGAAACAATATCTTCAAATACAAACATAGAACTTTTAACCTTATCAGCAAGTTCTGCATCTTCTCTTTCTAATCCTTCAGTAATATTCTTTTCAGTAGTTCTATCAACTTGATTTAAAATACCAACCAATGTTTCAACACCACCAATTGTTGTCATTTCAGTTCTAACAACAGAAGACAATTTTCCTTCAAGTACTGATTCAATTTCTTTAATAACCATAGGTGATGTATTGTTCATAGTTGCAATTCTATATGCAACTTCACTTTGTATTTCTTCTGGTAACTCTGCCATTACCTGAGCCGCTTTATCTGGCTGCAGATAGCATAGAATAAGTGCTATTGTCTGTGGCTGTTCAGATACTATTACATTAAACAATTGATGAGCATCTGCCTTTCTTGCAATAGAAAATGGTCTGTATTGTGCTGTTGCCTCTGATACTTTATCAAGTATTTCATTAGCTCTTTGTGAACCTAAAGCTTTTGACAATAACTGTTTAGCGTAATCCATACCACCCTCAATAATATAATCACGAGCTTTATTAATCTGCAAGAATTCATTTAGTATTTCTTCTCTCTGCTCTGGTGTAACAGATGTAATATTAGCTATTTCATATGTTATTTTTTGAATATCTGCTTCAGGAAGCTTTTTTAAGATTCCTGAAGAAGCATCTGGTCCAAGAGTTATAAATAATATAGCTGCTTTTTGAACTCCTGATAACTTATTTTCATTATTTTTTGGCATAGATAATCATCACCTCTCATCTTCTGCAAGCCAAGATTTAATAATGTCAACAACCTGCTCTGGTTTTTCTGTTGCATATCTTTTAATTTCTTTTTCAAGATGGCTCTTCTGATTTTGAACCTCAAAGTCAATAGGAGTAAATACTTCTGGTTCTTTCGGAATTAAACTGTCATCTATTAATGTATCTAAGATTTGTTCATCTTCTTCCTTCTTCTTCTTTCTGAACTTTCTTAATACAAATATTAATATTGCAAGTACTATTAATCCACCAACAATACCTAAAGCTATATAAAGGTTTCTTCTTGCAAGGGCTTCCTTAGCTTGTAATTTTTCTTCTGCTTCTTTAGCTGCTTCTGCTTCAGTTGTATCAAATTGAGCACCAAGAATTGATACTTCATCACCTCTTACTGAATTATACCCAATTGCATTTTCTACTGCCTTTTGGAACTTTTGCTGGTCTGCTTCACTTAACTGCTTATCAATAACAACTGATGCAGTCAGCCTCTTTACTTCACCAGGTGCTGTAATTGTTTGAATTTGGTTCTTACCTGTATCATAATTAGTTATCTGGCTTTCTTTTAATGAATTTGTTGCCTGTGAATCATCAACAATTTCGTTTTGCATATTATTATCAACTGGACTTTCAGAAATGTCTCCAGCAGATGTACTATTCTGTTCTCTTGATGATTCCTGACTAATTATTACTTTGTTTGGATCAACAGTCGCTTCAGTTTTTTGTACTGCATCAAAATCCAAATCAGCATTTACAGTTGCATTGACCTTATTTTTTCCAACAATAGGCTCTAAAATGTTAATAATTTGTTTTTTTAGCTTTTCTTCATAATTAGTCTCTAAAGCATGTTGCTTTGAAACGGCCTCATCATCAACCTGATTATCATCTTTAATTATATCTTTTGTCAATAAATTTAATTTTTGATCTATTACACTTACATTTTCCTCTGGTATATCCTGACAGCTTTTCGAAATTACTGCCACAATTGATGTAACTTGATCTTTGTTTAATTCTTCTCCTTCTTTAATTTTAACACTTACTGAAGCTTTCCCTGGTTCCTTTTCTTTTACAAAAACAGAATCAGTGGCTGGTGTTATATGAACTTGAGCATTTTCTATCTGTTCAAATGTTTCAATTGTTCTTGCAAGTTCGCCTTCCAGCATTCTTTGCTTTTTTATTTTAAATTCTTCATCTGTCATTCCAAAAGAAGTTGAATTATCCATTAATTCATAGCCAGTCTTCCCTGATGTTAAACTTGGAGACAATTTCAAATTCAGTTCATCCACTCTATCTTTTGGTACCAAAATACTGTTTGTTTCACTATCACTTTTATATTTAATACCCTCTTCGTCTAGCATGTCCATAACTGTCTGAGCATCTTTTGCTTCAAGACCTGTAAAAAGCACCTTATACTTGTTTGACTGTGCATAAATAATTGCACTAATAATGGCAATCATTGTAGCAAGAACAGAAATAATTAATATTATTTTTATTTTTTTGCTTAGCCCTTTAAACTTTTCTAGCAGTTCTTTAACCTTTCCCGAAAGTTTTTCCATTTCTAGCTCCCC
>CAZLOP010000155.1:0-4308 GCA_964561205.1 uncultured Clostridium sp.
TCTAATTTGAAAAAGAGAAAAATAGAATTACCTGTAAAATAGAATTATAAAAAGGAACTGTACATTAAATAATTAGTGCACAGTTCCTTTTTTGCTTAAATCATAATTTGTAGTTTAGTGGTAAATCACCGAAAAGAAGAGACATGCAAGTAAAATTTAAATTCTAAGATCGCTTAAAGTAGGAAAACTAAAAATTTTGAAGAATTGGCAAAACACTTGCTCCATACTGGTACAGTTAATACTAAAAGTATTTTGAAATATATAAGCTTAGAAATATTTTTAAATATTGTGGTAAAACTCAGTATGGACAAGTATATTTGCTCAACACTTCAAAATTAAGTTTTCCAAACTTACGCTATATAGAATTTAAATTTCATTGCATGTCTCTTCTTTTCTGCTGTTTTCACGCTCAAGCTGCACTACAAATTATGATTTAGATAAATGCTGAAGAGTAAAACAATTTTAGTTAGACAGCCCCTTTACTTTTACAAAATCTATTGCATTGTTTTATAATAATATTAAGGCAGTATATGAGAAATGTAAGTAATGAATGTCCATGGAATTTGAACTGCAGCTTACTTTATCTAATCTCTTATTATAAAGATAATGAAGTGGAGAATTTATAATTGTAGAAATGGAGTGTCAAGTAATGTTTTTAATGTATGAGGATATTAAATTAGCAGAATTTACAGAAGTAGTTGATAATGTATATATAGCAAGTGGATTTTTTAAAGAAAATGATCAATTCAAAAAATATAAAGAAAAATTGAAAATGAATGATGGCTGCATAAGCATTTTAAAAGATTCAAAAAAATACAATATTATCATAGAACAAATTTATAATAATGAGATAGAGTTTATATGGAAAAGTGAAAACCCATTTTTAATAAATACATCAGATTATATAAAAAATACAAAATATAATAAAAATATAGATTTTGAAGAAATTGATAAAAAATTGAAATTTCATTTAAATGAAGATATAAAAGAATTTTATAGAAAAACAAACTTTTTAAAAATATGTGGATGTATAAAAGCCAACCAAATAGAAAAAACAAAAAAGTGGGGAACCTGGTTTGAAGAGGATGTAAACATTACTTTATTTGGAATGGAAAATGGTGAAACTATTGAATCATTCTTTGAATCTAAATGTCATGATTGGACAGGCGGCCATTACTTTGGAAATAGAATATGGATTGGAAATTTAGAAGATAATCGAGGAAATATGCTTGTTGTATTCAATAATAATAATGGAAATGTGGAATGGATAGATTCTGAATATGGATGTTTTGGAAGTTTAGAAGAAGATCCTAATGGCATATTGGCAAGCAGTATTGATGAATTAATAAAGATATTAGATAATAATACAATTGATCAATATGAGTAAATATGATGTTATGTTAGAACTTATTTCTGAAATTCAAAATGTATTAGCACAGTTATTAAGCAGCGGGTTTAATGCAGTTCATGAGTATATAATAGAAAAATTAAAATATTAGATTATACTTTGATAAACAATTGATATTTTGAAAAGTATAGAGGGAGGAATTTATGAATAAAAAACTTTATATGCCACAATGGAATCAAATTGATAAAGATGAAAAAAGAACTTTAATACAAGAAATAATTGATAATAAAAATATACCTTTGAAAATAGACAGAATAGAAGTATTTAGTCAAAATGATACAACAATTGAAACAGTGGTTATGCTATATGAAAATTCAGAATTTGTCTTTGTTCCAGGAATGGAAGATGTTGTATTGGGATGGGATGAAAACTGTGAATTGAATTATAAAGTAGTACAAGATTTAAAAGAAGATAAGCTTCAGGAAATAGAATATTATAAAACAGAGTATGAAGAAATTAAGGAAGAATATGAGGAAGATATCAAAAATGCTCAAAAAAGGGGAGATACAGAAAAAGTCAAAAGTTTAAATGAAGAAATGGAAGAAGAACTGGAAAATTATGAAGAGTATTTAAATGTGGATTTAGATGAATATATTGAAGAGTTTAAAAATATAATAATAAACTCAAGTTCGCCAGTCCGTAATGTAAATATAAAACCTATGATTGTTGAAAGAGATTTAAGCATAAATAAAAATAGAAAATGCAGAATAATGATTAAGTAATAAGAAGATGAATTAACAGAACTTATTGAAGAATTTGTAAAATTAGAACAAATAGATATTATACATGAAGATTATTATATAGAATTGTTAGAGAAAAGTTTTGGTTTGACTGATATTATTAATTATATTTTTTATCCAGATAGTAAAGGGATATCTGATGAGCCAAGAGAAATTGCTAAAAAGATTATTGAAGATTCAAGGCAATTCCAATCATCTCATTAAGGGGTAATAACTTATTATACTAATTTATATGGATATACAGATTATAAGACAATAATGAAAACAAGTAGTTATTTAAAGAATCATGGATTTTATGAAATTTTAGATATATATTCACTACCTGCTCATGATTATAGTATTTATGAAAGAAAGAGTCAGATTCCAGAAAGCTGGGTAGATGAAATAAATCAAGTAGATAAATGGATTGATTCTCATGAAGAAATAGTTTTTAACTGTTTATGTGATTTATGTCTTATGAATAAAGAACAAATTTTTGAGTGTGAAAGGTAAGTTTAAATATGAATATATTTATGGTAAATTATGCTGATTTAGAAAGCAATGAAAAAAAGCAGATGTGTTATGATTTTTCAATAAATACTCAAGAAAGCTGTAAAGAGTTTTCTGATAATATACAAGTATTAGTTCAACTAACTTTTATTAATAGGGTGTTTAACTCTTATAATGAAGCAATAGTTCAAGCTGGGAAAAAGATGTCAATACTAATAAGTGATGGAATAAATCTATTGTGGGACTACTTAGAAAATAAATGTAGCAAGGAATCATTTGAAAAATTTAGCAATGGAATTAATGCTATTAGTTTATATATTAATACAGGAGATAAGTCAGAATTTGAAGATAACAATGAGTTTGTTTACAAATATTTAGATGAATGGAAGTGGAATATAGATTTAATTATACTTCTTAATACAGTTGCAGCATTATTTTTTCAAATATCACAAGAAAATATAGATTTTTATTCTATAAGTGAAGATTGTATTTTAGGTGAGATACAAGAAATTGTTGCAGAATGTTTTGAAGATGTATATACAAATCCAACTGGAGGATATAAATATGATGAATTAGAGTTGCGTATGACTCAGATTTGTGAAAGTGATACTTTTGTAAAAATTATGTCTCTTTTATTAAAAGATATGAAAGAAGCAATAAAATATGAGGAAAAAGACATTGAAGAAATCAAGAAGTTAAGAAAAAAATATGAAAAAGAATTGCTGTTTCCTTCAATAGAAAGTGAAAAATTAGCAGAATATTTCAAAGAAGAGATTTAATCAAATACAAGTTGTTTTAGTATGGAGGCAAGTAAATATGAGTTTATTTAGTAAAATATCAGATTGTATAAAAAATAATGAAATAGAAAAAATGATTACTATAATTAATGAAAATCCAGAATGTATAAATGAAAATACTGTTTTTGGAACATATCTGCATATAGCAGCTACAAAAGGTAACTTAGAAGCAGTAAAAAATTACTGGAATTAGGCTTTGACATAAATGCAGAAGGAGGAATTTTTAATGCAGATCCAATACATAGTGTAGCTGATGAAGGACATTTAGAAATTGTTAAGTATTTAGTTGAAGAGCAGCATATGAATAAAGACATGGAGTATGATGGAAGACATGCTTCTAGATTTGCATTAGAAATGGGACAAGATAAAATTGCAGAATATCTGGGATATGAAGAAAATGAACAAGAAAAGAAAGTAAGAGAGCTTATTGAAAATGCATATGAAAAATATGCAATAGAGGATTATAAAAATCTTTTGAAAGAAGCTGTAAAGAAACATTATAAAATGATTAAAGAGGAATATGATGATATATATGCATATGCTTTATATACATGTGACGATGCAACAAGTATAGGACCTATATGTAACAGAGAATGTGATATTGATGTTGACAAAGATGATGAAGATTATATTTATTATAGATATGGTGTTGATGAATACAAAATAGGAGAGGATTATGACTTATTTTATGAAGTAAGTGCAGTTATGGATAAAGCTATAGAAGAAGTGGAAGAAGATGATGATGTGTATGAGGAAACAGTAGAAAGACTATTCACTGAAGCTTTAGAAGTTATGGCAGAATTAAAAGAAGAAGGACTTTTTGGTAATGTTGATGATAGCTGATATTTAGTTGTATGGGTAAGTGATTCATGTA
>CAZLOP010000156.1:0-4286 GCA_964561205.1 uncultured Clostridium sp.
TAGTTCTTAGTTTTTAGTTCTTAGCTTAATTTGTTAAATTCTGATTTATCAAAAAAAGAACTGCACACTAATTATTTAGTGTAACAGTCCCATAAAACATCTACTTATTTAAAAATACTAATCCACAACAATTAGGACCAGAATGTATACTTACTGTTGAACCAACCGGACATATTATATAATTTATATTATTACTCTTAAGATATTCTTCTAATGCAGCTTTAACTTCAATATTTTCAACATCTATAAGCATTACAGGCACATCATTATCAAGTTCAACACTTTCCATGTCATTAATTATCTTTTTAATAACCTTTTTACTTCCTCTTACTTTATCTTTTACTACCATTAAACCATCCTTTATTTCAAGAATAAGTTTAATTCCAAGCATATTTCCTACAATTCCTGCTGTTTTAGATATTCTTCCACCTCTAACAAGATTATCTAACTTCTCAAAGAATATAGAACATTTAATCTTTTCTTTAACTTCTTCTAATTCATCTGCAATCTGCTTAGCTGAATAATTTTTTTCTCTTAACATTGCCGCTTTATATACTAACATTCCTAATGCAGCTGTTACATTTTGAGAATCAACTACAAAAATATCATCACTATCAAGAGTATCTTTTGCAATACATGCTGACTGATAAGTACCACTCATTACTGATGAAATATGAATAGATATTATTTTATATCCCTGCTCAATATATTCTGAATATACTTCCATAAATCTATTAGGTATAACCTGTGCTGTTGTTGGCATTTCATTTGTATTGTTTATTCTTTCAAAAATTTCTTTTGGTGTAATTTCTACGCCATCCAAATAACTTTCTTCTCCAAAATTTATTAATAAAGGCAATACTTCAATTTCATATTTTTCACATATTTCTTTTGGCAAATCTGCTGTACTATCTGTAATTATTTTTATTTTTTCCATATGCTTAATCCCCTTTATTTCATATTTGGAAAACCAATCTGCCTTAATGCCTCATATGCAACAATTGCAACTGTATTTGATAAATTTAAACTTCTTGTACTGCTTTTTATCATAGGCACTCTAAAGCCTTTGTGATTTTCATGAACAGTCTCAGGTACTCCGCATGATTCTCTTCCAAACATAATAAAATCTCCATCTTTAAAGTTAATTTTATCATATAGTTCATTAGCATGAGTACTTGATAAATATATGTTTTTATCTCCATATTTTTTCAAAAAATCTTCATAGCTTTCATGTATTTCTAAGTCAAGCTGACTCCAGTAGTCTAAACCTGCTCTTTTCACCTGTTTTTCATTTATATCAAATCCTAGTGGTTTTATTAAATGTAATCTGCTTTCAGTTAATACACATGTTCTTGCAATATTTCCTGTATTTTGTGGTATTTCAGGCTGATATAATACTATATTTAAATTCAAACTTACACCTTCTTTATTTAAAGACTATATTTTTTGCTTCTTCATATTTTAAAATTATACTATAGGCTTTTATTCAAGTCAAAATAAAGAAAGCAGCATATGCCACTTTCTTTTATTTTATATTCTTTTTACTGTCCTGAACTTGCATTTATTATAGTTCCTACTACTGGCTCTTGAACATCTGAACTACCATTATCTGTTGAACTATCATCAGTATCAGTTGTTTCTTCATTAGTGTTTTCTTCAGTTTTCATTGTTCCAACTCTCACTACAGAATCAACCTTTGCATATACATCCGTTGCAACAAGCTCTCTATTAACTTCAACACCATTTTTATATGTTATCTGATATGAGTTCACCTTATATCCAGTCATTGAACCACCATCATTAACTCTTTCACCCTCAGGAAGTGTAGCATCTTCTACTTCTTTAACCTCTGGAGTATATGTTTCAACAATTTCATTTGCCATCTCATATGTGTTTCCATTTAAAGCTGCCGGATCTCCATAAATAGTATAAGTAATAACTTTCCCTGCTGTGCTGCCCTCTATATATATAGGAAAATCATAGGTATTTTTGAATTTATAATCTAAGTACCCATATGAAACAGTAGCATCAAGTCCTGGTTCCATATATCCAACTACCATGGAATGATTAGTTCTTTCAACAGATTTTATATTTGCTCTCATTACTGCTCTGTATAGTGTTGATGATACCTGGCATATACCTCCGCCTATACCAGGCTCAACTTTATTACCAACATATGTTCCAGCTTCCTGATAGCCTCTTTCTACTGATCTATCACCTACAACATCATTAAAACTAAAAGTTTCACCTGGCATAAGAATTGTTCCATTAACACATTTAGTTGCAAGTTCAATGTTTGTACATCTTCCTGCACTTGATGTTCCATATGAAGTGGAATATGTGCCCATAGGTCCTTTAATTTTTGATAAATCTGCTGAAGTTATTTTTGCATCAGCTTCTTTTAATTCTAATTTAATAACCTGATTTGAATTAGTAGTTAATGAATCTTTTAATTGCTTATCAAGACTCTTTTCATCAATAGTTTTACCATTCTGTTCCTTTTGTACAGTTATGTTGCCTCCTGAAATTAATAATGTAGCATTCTTAGGTTCTGTATTAACTTCCTTTTTTATTTTCTCTTCAAATTCTTTTAACTTATCTTCATCATATGTGAACTTTATAGGTAAATCCTGTACTTCTGCTTTTTTAATTGCTGAATACTGTGAGATAACACTGTTGCTTTTGTAATAATTAACTGCATTTTCTACTGCACTTTTAACATCATAAACAGGATTAATATCACTGTATTTTAATTTGAACTCTTTTTCACCAACATCTACAATAAGAGTTTTATTTTTTATCTGCTCTTTTATTGCAGTATTTAATTTTTCTTCTGCTTCTGCCTTTGACATCCCCCCAATATTAACATTATCTATAGTAATGCCTGGATAAATCTTATTATTCCATTTAGATACTACTGCTTTTGCTGTGATTCCATAAGCAGATCCTGCTGCTATTACAGCTATAATAGCACCTACAATAATTAGTAATTTTCTTTTCTTATTATCCGGTTTAGGTACAGCTGCCTTTTTGCCTTTACTCTTCCTCA
This sequence comes from uncultured Clostridium sp., assembly GCA_964561205.1. Taxonomy (GTDB): domain Bacteria; phylum Bacillota; class Clostridia; order Clostridiales; family Clostridiaceae; genus Clostridium. The sequence goes on from CAZLOP010000156.1 coordinate 3,050, forward strand.
CTTTAATTCTCCTTTCAAGGAATTATCCAATAAAAAATATGATACCATTGATTTTTCATCAATATTCACATTATATCATATTCTGGCTGATATAACTTTTAAAAAAAATATATATCAGTCAGATTTCTTTGTTATTTCTACATATAATACAAATTCTAATCAAATTTATGGTATGTTTTCACTATTTTTTTAAACACTTACTTTAGTGCGCTGTTTTGATGTCTCACCATCATAATCAAATCCTTCTATAGTAATATTCCTATTTTTATTACTTGTAGATATTTTATTTTTACTAATTATAAAACTTGTATCATCCTTATCTACTGTTCCTACCCATTCATTATTTAAAAATATATTATATCCCAAAAGATCTGTGTCATCATTCTTTGCCCAATTTACAATTATATTTCCATTATCAAAGTGTGCAGTTAAATTCTTAACATTATCAGGTTGCATAAGTAAATCTATATTATCTGGTCCCCAGTTAGCATCTACTGGATTTCCTACACCTCTTACAGTCTGACTTTCACTATACTGCCATATTCTCCATCTTTTCCATCCCGCAATATCAGGTGGCACTGCTGGATTAGTGGGAACACTTGTATACATGGCAAACCAAAGCAGCATATTCTTCAAAGGATAACCTCTGCCTTCAATATAGAAATTATTATACAATTCAATAAAAAACAATCCTGTGTAAAGCATTAATCTTCTTCTTGTCTTTTTTTCAAATCTTTTTCTAAATCTATCAATCCAGTTTATTAATGCTGTAGTTGTAATTTCAGCTTTATCAATAGGAACTTCAACATCAACAACAGGAAACAAATCTCCATAATCCTTTGTTCCAAACGCCTGCTGTAATATATCAATAAAATTATCACATTGGGTATCTGCTGTAGTTAAATCATAAGATGGTACTGCAAAATGGTATGCCCCTACTGGGATTCCATATTCTCTGCTCTTTTTTGCATATTCTAAAAACCTCCTGTCTATTCTAAATCTGCCACTTCCAGAACCTGATGCTCTCAAATATAAAAAATCTATCTGTGTAGCTAAAATATTAAATTGAACATTTTGTGTGTATTCATTAATATCAATACCAAATAAACTTTTTGAATTTTTATCCTGCATAATTCCTCCAAAATAATAACTCTCTAAATATTAAAATATTCACTTATTATAAATTTGTTTCCTAGATTTTTTATTATCTTAATATTTATAAAATATTAAGAACTTC
>CAZLOP010000157.1:0-4241 GCA_964561205.1 uncultured Clostridium sp.
GTCAATACTTATTTCATCAAATTATCATGAAAATAAAATGATTGTTTATGAAACATTGTCTGGCATAATATTAAACCATCCTTCAATTAAAAGTAATGAAGGCAGCAGTATTAATCCACAAAGACAAAATAAACCTCATATTCATTGTTCATTGACAAGCCATAACGGCCTATATATAGTTTCAGCTGATTTAGGAATAGATAAAATTGTGGTATATGAAATAAGTGGAAAAGACATCTTAAAAAGAGAAGATTTATCTGTTTCACTACCTGCTGGAAGCGGTCCAAGACACATTGTTTACAGATTAGATAAACCATTTTATTATGTAATAAGCGAATTATCATCAGAAATATTTGTATATAAATATTCAGAAAAGAAACATTCTTTATTAGATAACATTCAAATTATTGCAAATAATCCTATCACTTATACAGGTCCAAAATCTGGTTCTGCTATAAAAATTCATCCTAATAATAAATTTTTATATACTTCTGAACGGGGAAATAACACAATAAATTTATTTTATTCTAACTCTGTAAGTGGAAAACTTTCATATATTCAAAGCTTTGACTGTTTAGGTAAATCTCCACGAGATTTTTCTATTTCAAATGATGGAAAGTTTTTAATTTCTGCAAATCAAGACTCAGATAATATTTCAGTATTTTTAATAAATCAATATGATGGTAAGCTTACTCATACTCACACAATAAATACACCATCTCCAAGCTGTATTTTATTCACATAAAAATAGTCTATGAATTGGATTAATCCAATTCATAGACTATTTTTCTTATAACCACAGAAAGCTCACTTATTAAATCAACAAAACAATTTACTCTATTTGGCCTATTACTTTTAATTATCTTTACTATGGGCCTTAGTGGAAAATTAGGTACTGTATTTTCCACAACAGCAATTTCATCAGTGCTAAGTTCTACCAATGTACCTCTAGGAAATGGAATCACTATTCTGCAAAAAATATTAACAAGATTATAATCAAATCTTACTCCTGCATTTGACATTAAATATTCAAGTACATCACTTGGAAACATTGCTTTCCTGTTTGGTGAATCTGTTGAAAGATTATCATATGCATCAGCAATACTTACAATTGCACTTAAATCCATTATCTTGTCATTCTTCAGTTTATCTGGGAAACCATTTCCATCAAATCTTTCATGATGTTGTAAAACAATAATCTTACTTAATGCACTTACATTGTATGTACTTGATAAATATTTATATCCCAGTCTCGGATGTTTATCTAACATTTCCTGTTCTTCTTCTGATAATGGTTCTTTTTTATTAATAAGTTCTGGCGGCAAACATGCTTTTCCTATATCATGTATCAAAGCTCCTGCACACAATGCTTCAAGCCTTTTTTTTGGTAATTTACATGCTATTCCAAGCATTAATGATATTACTGCCACATTTACTGAATGTGCATATAAATAATTATCCTGGGTACGTATATCTACTAAAGCAAGAATAATATTATCATTGTTTATAATGTCGTTCATAATATCATCAACCATTTTTCCAATATTATAAAAATAACTTTCTTCCTGCCATGTATAATCGTTAGCATTATTCTTTTCTTTCTTTGCTGGATCCAATCTTTGTATTGTTGAAAAAGCCTCTTTTACAAGACTAATAGTCTTCTGCCTTATCTCCGGCTTTATAACGTCATCAATTTCTTCCCTGCTGTATTTATCAAAAATATATATTGCTGGTATTCCAAGTTCTTTTATTTTTTCTATAGTGTTACTTCTTAAAACAACTCCTGTTCTTAAAAGCACTTTACCATCACTATCATAAATAGTTTTTCCTAATAACGTATTAGAATGTACATTTTCAATAGGTACAAGTCTCATCTATTTTCCCCCTTATCATCTCTGATAAACTATCAACATATTAAATAATAGCTAACATCAATATTCTTATCTTATGTTCATAACTATTGCAAATAGCAAAACTTATGCCCTATATAATCTAAAATAAATTCATACTGCTCTCTCTATTATTAGTATCGTATAATTTAACTAAAAAGTTTATATCATATAATAATTCTTTAAGAATTTATTATTACTGTTTATATAACAAATACATACTGTTTTATGATTAAAATAAGCGCAGTGCTAACTACGCTTATCTCACCATTATATGTTTTTAATTACAATATATATTTTTCAACAATTTCTGCTATACCATCTTCATCATTGCTTTTAGTTATACAATCTGCACATTGTTTTACATCATCAGTTGCATTTTCCATTGCAACTCCAAGACCTGCATACTTAACCATGGATACATCAGTTCCTGCGTCTCCACATGCTATAATTTCTTCTCTTTTTATATTTAAATATTCTCCCAGCTGTTTTAATCCAAGACCTTTATCCACCATCTTATTTGTAAATTCCAAGAAAAATGGTGCACTTTTAAATACATTATATTCTTCATAAAGTTTTTTTGGGAGTCTGCTTATAGCAGAATCTAAAATTTCTGGTTCATCTATCATCATTATTTTTATTATTTCTTCATTATCTTCTACATCATTAAAATCTTTAATTGTTATTTTTATATGATTCATTTCTGCTTCATGTTCAGTATATTTACTTATTTTAGGTGTAATTAATCCTTCTTTTACTGAAAAAGCATGTATATTTACATTAAGCTCTTTGCTTATTTTATAAATTTTCTTCAAATCACTGCCTTTTAAAACACTTTTATAAACACATTCTTTTGTTCTTGTATTTCTTACAACACCGCCATTATAGCTTAAAACGTAGTCATCATTTTTTAATAAATCTAATTCCTGAAGATATCTTGCAATACCTTCTAATGGTCTGCCTGATGCAAGTACTACTTTTACACCTTTTTCTTCAGCTTTTTTTAATGCATTTTTAGTTCTTTCTGATATTTTTTTATCACTTGTAAGCAATGTTCCATCCATATCAAGGGCAATTATTTTATACATATCTTTCCTCCACTAATCACACATATTATACTACAAATATTACAGAATTTATCATTACAAATTTTATTATATGATTAAATATTGGTTAATTCAACATTTCTCTTAAAAAATGAACTCTTTTAAATAATATTTCATATTATGCTAGTACATAAATATCTGAGGTAGACATTATGATTGCATCATTAATACTTGTTTTTTCATTATGTGTGGATTCCTTTGTTGCCAGCATATCTTATGCAGCCTCAAAGATTTATATTTCAAAAACTTCAGCAATAATAATCAATCTTGTATGTACAGTAACTCTGGCATTTTCATTATGCCTTGGTTCTATTGTAAAAAATATTCTCCCAAGTAACATTCCCAAAATCCTTGGTTTTTGTTTATTGATTATTTTAGGTGTCTATAGATTATTTGAATACTTCTTTAAATCTTATATTTCAAAAATATTTTTATTAAATGAACCTTTAAAATTCAAGCTTTTTGATTTTAATTTTGTATTAAAAGTATATAGTGATGAAACAATTGCCGACTTTGACAAATCTAAAAGCCTTAATTCTAAAGAAGCCTTTTACCTTGCAACAGCTTTATCTTTAGACAGTATTGCTGTTGGTTTCAGTTCAAGTTTATGCAGCATAAATTTCATTCAAACTATATTTTTCTGTATCGTAATTGGATTTACTTCAATATATGCAGGTTCATTTATAGGCAAAAAATTCATAAATAAATTTGACATTGAACTTTCCTGGTTATCAGGACTATTACTTATTATTTTAGCCTTTATACGAATTCTTAGATAAATTCTAATTTATCTACTAACTGTCTTAATTTTCCTTAATTTTCAAGGCTTTGCGGTATGCCTAACCTTGAAATATGTATCCTTTTCCCTTGTTTTTGCCCTTATGGGCAGATTACAAGGGAAAGTTTTTCTTATTCAGTTTTAATCCATTCCTACAACCTTATCCAAGAGTTTTGCGGATTCCCGCTTAGCTTCTCTTGTAGCGTGTGCGTAGACATTCATGGTAGTGCTTACGTCCGAGTGTCCTAAAAGCTCTTGCACATCTTTTGGCTGTGCCCCGTTAGATAACAGATTGGTTGTGTAGGTGTGTCTTAATGTGTGGAAATGGAATCCTTCTAATTCCGGTACTTTTCTTGCCGCTGTCCGGCAGGCTGTTTCTACTGTGGCTGGAAGTTCAAGGCAGCCCTAGGTGGTAAAATAATTGTCGTAGAATAAATATTATGATATTCTCGTAATAGAAAATAATGA
>CAZLOP010000158.1:0-4196 GCA_964561205.1 uncultured Clostridium sp.
TTAATTCACTTACTATTTTATGTGTTCTTTCTGTAACATTTGAATGTCTAAAAGAACCTGTGTCTGTAACTATCCCTGTATAAATACACTTACACACATTTAACTTTTCTTGTGAATTATCAAATTCAATACCCAATTCTTTTATAATAAGATAAGACAGCTCACTTGCTGCTGCTGAATCACTTTCAACATAATTTAAATGGCCATACATTTCATTTGATAAATGATGGTCAATATTTATTATTTTTCCACTATATTCACTTAAATCTGCACTTATTCTGTCTGCATTTCCACAATCCATAATAATGACTAAATCTGTATCGCTTGTTGGTTTTGTATTTTCATATTCAATAGTTTCGCTTAATGGCAGAAAAGAGAGGTTATCTGGGATAACATCTCTGCTGATTACATAAGCATTGATTTTTAAAATCTTAAATGCATTTAAAAGTGCCAATGTACTTCCCACAGCATCACCATCAGGTGAAGTGTGAAAAGACATTGCAATTTTCTTTGCTTTTAAAATTTCTTCCTTTATGCTGCTTAAACTATTCATCTTTTTTACTGATTTTTTGAATTAATTCATCCATATGCATTCCATAATTAATTGAATCATCTATTTCAAAAATTATTTCAGGTGTATATCTTAAATTAATTCTTCTTCCTAATTCTTTTCTAACAAAACCACTTGCATTTTTTAAAGCAGCTAAATTTTCTTTTTTCTCTTCTTCACTATTGCAGAAAATACTTACATATACTTTAGCATATCTTAAGTCTTTAGTAACTTTAACATCTGTTACGGAAATCATAGCTGTAATTCTTGGATCTTTTATTTCATTTTGAATCAAATTACTAATTTCCTTTTTGAATTCTTCGTTAATTCTTCCGCCTCTATAATTTGCCACTTATATATCACCTCTTTAAAGCTCTTTTCTTTTGATTGCTTCCATTTTGAAACACTCAATAATATCTCCTTCTTTAATATCATTGAATTTATCAATTGACAATCCACATTCATAACCACTGCTGACTTCTTTAACATCATCTTTAAATCTCTTAAGAGATGATAATGCAGATTCAAATACAACAATTCCTTCTCTTATTATTCTTACTTCACTATTTCTCTGCATCTTACCATTTTGTACATAACATCCTGCTATTGTACCAACATTTGATATCTTATAAACTTCTCTTACTTCTGCATTACCAAGTATAACTTCTTGATATTCAGGATCAAGCATACCTATCATGGCACTCTTAACATCTTCTATTGCATCATAAATAATTCTATAAGTTTTTATGTCTACTCCATCTCTTTCTGATTGAGCACTTGCATTATTATCAGGTCTTACATTAAATCCTATTATAATTGCATTAGATGCAGCAGCCAGTGTTACATCAGTTTCTGTAACAGCACCAACTCCTCCATGTATTACTCTTACTTTTACATCATCTGTAGATAATTTTTCAAGAGATGACTTAATTGCTTCAACAGATCCTTGAACATCTGCTTTTACAATTATAGCAAGTTCTTTAACCTTACCTTCTTTAATCTGGCTGTATAAATCTTCAAGAGATACTCTGTGGCTTGCCTGAAGAGTTTGAGCTTTTAATTTTTCTTTTCTTACTTCAGCCATATTTCTAGCAGTTTTTTCATCCTTAACCTGATTAAATCTATCACCAGCTTCAGGAACCTCTGAAAGTCCTAAAACCTCAACTGGAATTGATGGACCTGCAGATTTAATTTTCTTACCAGTATCATCAAACATAGCTCTTATTCTACCATATGTTGATCCAACTAAAATTGAATCTCCAACATGTAATGTACCATTCTGTACAAGTAATGATGCAACGGGACCTCTTCCTTTATCAAGCTTAGCTTCTATTACAGTTCCCTTTGCTTTTCTCTTGTCATTTGCTTTTAATTCAAGCATTTCAGCACTTAATAATACCATTTCAAGTAATTTGTCAATGTTAAGATTTTGTTTTGCAGATACTTCTTCTGAAATAACATCTCCACCCCATGATTCAACAAGTAAACCTTGTTCTGCAAGTTCTTGTCTAACTCTGTCTGGGTTTGCACCTGGTTTATCAATTTTGTTTATTGCTACAATCATAGGAACTCCTGCAGCCTTACAGTGATCAATTGCTTCTTTAGTTTGTGGCATTATACCATCGTCAGCAGCAACTACTAAGATAACAATATCTGTAATTTGAGCTCCTCTTGCTCTCATAGCAGTAAATGCTTCATGACCTGGAGTATCTAGGAATGTTATAGTTTCTCCATTTATTGTAATTGTATATGCACCTATATGCTGAGTTATTCCACCAGCTTCTGAATCTGTAACTTTTGCTTTTCTAATACAGTCAAGTAATGAAGTTTTACCATGGTCAACATGACCCATAACTGTAACTATTGGTGGTCTCTTTTTTAGATCTGCATCATCATCTTCTTCAATTTCAAGGACTTCTAATTCTTGATTTTCTTCTTTCTTTTCCACTAATACATTATATTCCGCACATACTTTTTCAGCTGTTTCAAAATCAATTTCTGCATTTATTGCTGCCATTACACCTTTAAATATTAATGTCCTTATTACATCATTACTAGGTTTATTTAATTTTTCAGCAAGCTCTTTTACTGTTATGGTTTCTCCAATTTCTATTATACCGCCTTCTTCTAATGCTTTTTCTTCAGCTGCTTTCTTTTCTCTTTTTTCTCTGACCTTTCTTTAAGTCTTCTGCTAATTCATCTTCATATTCATCTACTATACTTTTAGGTTCTGATATTTTTGCTGATTCTTCTTCTTTATTGCTGTAAAGTTCTTTTATAAGTGCAGCATCCTCTTCTTCTATAGTACTCATATGATTTTTAACCTGTATTCCAAATTCATCTAGTAATATTGCTATCAGTTCTTTTGAACCAATGTTTAATTCTTTCGCTAATTCATGTACTCTTGTTTTTGACATATGGTCACCCCCGTATTAATTTCTACTCATATACTTTTTCCTCCTCATATAACTTAAGTAATTTCTGTGCTATATTATTATCACTAATTCCTAATATCATGATTTCATCACGTCCAATAGAATCTCCAAGCTCAGATTTTGAGAAGTCATTTATATATGGTATTTTCTTTTCATTACAATGTTTTATAAATTTATTTTTTGATGATTCTGATAAATCTTTACTTATTATAAATAAATGAATTTTCATCCTGTTTCTTAATTCATCACATTTACTATATCCTTCAATTAGCGTTCCACTTTTTTTTGCTATTCCTAAAAAATTAAAAAAACTATTCATTACTAACTTCGTCCTTTAATCTTTCATAAATTTCATCACTAATTGTCACATCAAGGTTTCTGCTTAATTTCTTGGTTTTAAAGGCTTTTTCAAGACATTTAATATCTCTGCAGATATAAGCACCTCTTCCAGACTTTTTACCAGTCAAATCCACACTTACTTCGCCTTCATTTGACTTTACAACTCTAATTAATTCTTTCTTTGGTTTCATTTCCATGCATCCAGTGCACATTCTTAAAGGAATTTTTTTCACCTTCATGAAAACTACCTCTCTATTCTTCCACTTCTACTTCATTAATATCATTATCCACATCTTCTATTGTTAATTCTGATGCTTCTTTTTCTTCTTTTTCAATCAATTCAGCTTGAGACTTGCTCTTTATATCTATTTTCCAGTTTGTAAGTTTTGCTGCAAGTCTTACATTTTGACCTTCTTTACCTATAGCAAGTGATAATTGATTGTCATCTACGACTACTTTTGCGCTCTTAGATTCTTCATCAACATCTACACTTAGAACTTTTGCAGGACTTAATGAATTTGCTATAAATTCAGCCGGATCTTTACTATATTTAATGATATCAATTTTTTCATTTTTTAATTCGTTTACTATGTTTTGAACCCTTACTCCTTTAGGACCTACGCAAGCTCCCATAGCATCTACTTCTTCATCATTTGAGTAAACAGCTATTTTGCTTCTTGAACCTGCCTCTCTTGAAATATTCTTTATTTCAACTACACCTTCGAATATTTCTGGTACTTCTAATTCAAATAATCTCTTTACTAATCCTGGATGAGTTCTTGAAACATGAATCTGAGGTCCTTTGCTTCCATTCTTTACTTCTACAATATATAGTTTTAACTTTTCATTGAATTTATATTCCTCATTTGGAA
>CAZLOP010000159.1:0-4187 GCA_964561205.1 uncultured Clostridium sp.
TCAATATTTATATTAATATCCTTGAGTTTCTTCTCCTTTCAATAAGCCTACAGCTCTGCTTGTTCCTATACGGTCACAGCCTGCATTTATAAACATTTCTAAATCTTCTAAACTGCTTACCCCGCCTGCTGCTTTTATTTTCACATTACTGCCTATATGCTTTTTAAATAATTCTACATCTTCTATTGTTGCTCCACCTGTTCCAAATCCAGTTGAAGTTTTTATGTAATCAGCTTTTGCATCTGTAACACATTTACACACAGCTATTTTTTCTTCTTCTGTTAAATAACAGGTTTCTATTATTACTTTTAAAATTTTACTGCCAACAGTTTCTTTTAATGCTCTAATTTCTTCTGTTACTTTTTCATATAACTTATTTTTTACATCAGTAATATTTATTACCATATCAATTTCATTTGCACCATCCTGAAGTGCTTTTTTAGTTTCAGCTATTTTACCTTCAGTTGAAGAATATCCTAAAGGAAATCCCACTACTGTACAAATATTTAGAGATGGATATTGTTTATGTATTCTGCTTATGTAACATGCTGGAATACATACACTTGCTGTATTATATTTTACAGCTTCATCACATATAACCTTAATATCATCCCATGTTGCAACAGGTTTTAATAATGTATGATCTACATGACTTAAAATTTCTTTTTTATCCATTTATTCTGCCTCGCTTTTTAATATTATTTATTTTTATAATATATTTATAATGTTTTACTGTCAACAAAGAATATTAAAGATAAAAATAAAATGAGACTGTTACAAGCAATTTTTGTAACAGCCTTTTATTTATATCGATAATATAAGCACAAAGGGAATTTATAAAATTATATTATCGAGATAAGCTTAAATTATTTAATCCATGCTCCATCAGATCCTAATCTATAACCACTGATACTTGTATTTGTTGCCATTGCGCCTGATGAGTATAGATAATACCATTTTCCATTAGATAATATCCATCCAGTTTTCATTCTTCCATAAACATCCATATAATACCATGCTCCATTTACATATTTCCATCCTGTTGCCTTACTTCCATCATTATTATAATAATACCATACTCCACCTATAAGCTTCCATCCTGATGATGCACTGCTGCTTCCCGGCTGAGCTGTTACAGTTTGAGTTGAACGTGTAATATTTAATGTATATGTCTTTGAATTTCCATTACTCCTGCTAACTATAACTGGAATTGAATTACTTCCAACGTTTAAATTAACTAAGGTTGTATAATTATTTGATGAATTTACTGTTACACCATTTATTGTTACTGTTTTATTTGTATCTGCTGGTACTGCCTTAATATTTATAGATGAAGTGGAATTACTTACTACATTGCTATAGCTTGTTGTAGTATCATTTAGTGCAACACCCACATTACCCAAAGATAATAATGATAAGTTCATACTGCCTGTACTTATTTGACCATCTTCATCATAGTATACCTTAACTATATATTGATCATAATCAGAGCTGTCATAATCTTCATCATCATCATATTCCTCATCATATACTCTGATTTTTACTGAATTTTCTCCTTCATCTAATGATATAGAATCTCCATTTTCATATTCATCACCATTATAGATAAATCTTACATAATCATCATCCACATCAGAGTCAACAGTCATATCTTCTGTTGTACAGAAAGTATAATATGTTTCTCCTTCTTCTGGATCATCATCTAATTCAGTATCATAGCTTGAATCAGTATATATATTCAATTCATCCTCATCTTCATCATAAAAATTAATTTCACCTAAATGGTCATCATTATCGTCGTCGTCATCGTCTTCATCTTCATCATATTCAATTTTTAAAGTATACTGATTATAATCTGAAGAAGAATATTCTCCATCTTCATCATCATCTTCATCATATTCTCCATCTTCATATACTCTAATTTTTATTGAATTTGTACCATCTTCTAAATCAATATCATCTCCAACTTCATAAATTTCATCATTACAATATATTCTTACATCATCATCATCTGCACCAGCAATATCTATTGTAATTGAATCAGTATCACTTTCACCATAATATGTGTCACCAACTTCAGGATCCTCAAAATCATCATCATAATCGCTATCTGTATATAAGTCTATATCATTTCCATCATCATCTTGTACTGTTATATCTGATAATTCATCTGCACTACTATTAGATGCATAAACTGGTGTAATTAAATTAGTATTTCCAAATACTTGTCCACTAGCAATTGTACCTGTTGCTAATGCAAAAGCTATAAATCTTTTTATATTTTTATTCATTTTCTTTCATCTCCAAACATTATTTATTTGCATATACTTAATTTATCACTCTTTTCTGAACACTAGCTTAACACTAAAGAAAAAATTGACTGTTGCAAAATCAACAGTCAAATTTTATATGCTTATTCAATTAATTAAAAATACAGAGCTCCTTTATTTGTTACATTTCAACGAATCAAGATAACTTACTGCAGATAGTGCTGCAATATTACCTTCTCCTGCGGCTTTAATATATTGATAGGGCTTACCAACAATGTCTCCTGCAGCAAAACATCCATTTATACTTGTTTTCATTAACCTATCTACATAGACATGATTATCTTCTATTTTTATTCCAGGCACAAGCTGTGCAGGTGAAACACTATCTCTTAAAATAAATATTCCATCTGTTTCAATTTCCTTTTCTTTTAAAATTAATTTTTTTACAAATTCCTCTCCAGCTATCTCTACTGGTATTCCCTTAATAACTTCAATTTTTGAATCAACATTTACTTCTTCATTATACATAGGAATATAGTATACCTTAGATGCAATGGTTGCAATATAATCAGCTTCATGTTCATCATTTTTATTGTAAGCTATTATTGTAACTACTTTATTTTTATATAAGGGTGCATCACATGTTGCACAATACCCCACACCTTTACCTAAATATTTTTCTTCTCCTTCAAAAAGTTTTCCATATGATACACCTGTAGCTAATATTACTGTACTTGCTTCATACATTTTTTCATTAACCATTAATGCAAAATAATCTCCCATAGAATATATATTATTTATTTTTTCTTCTGTTATAGTTATGCCCATCTCATCTAGATGTTTTGCAAATTCATCATGAACTTCTTTACCACTCTTATTATATAAACCTAAATAGTTATTTATTTTATGAGCTTTTATTAATTTACCTGAAAAATCCTTATTTCCAAAAATAATAAATTTCTTTTTTCTAATCTGTGCATTTAGTGCTGCACTCAATCCTGCTGGTCCGCTTCCTACTATAGCAATATCATATCTCATAGTCTGCCTCCATTAAATGTTTATATATTTATAATTAATGTAACTATTTAATAAAAGTTCTAAAACTCTTAAAACTTAAGAATCTTAGAACTCTAATAATTTATTTTAATTCTATAAATATCCTTCTAAAATGTTAACTATTTCCGATTTAGGATTAAAACCTACCATTGTTTCACTTCTATTTCCATCTTTGAAAATCATCATTGTTGGAACACTTGCTATTCTAAATTCATCTGCCAATTCTGGACTTTGGTCTATATCTACTTTTATTACTTTTGCTTTCCCTTCAACATCTTGTGCTACTTCTTCTAACACAGGTGCTAACATTTTACAAGGACCACACCATGTAGCAAAAAAATCTACAAGAGTAACTCCATTTTTTATTTCTTCTCTAAATTCTTCAGTACTTACTATTTTAGCCATTAAAAACAGCCTCCATTCTTTTTATAATATTTATTATCTTTTGCTTAGTTTATATTAATATACATTTACAAAAATAATATTTTCCAAAATTAAATTGCACTCAATATATTTTATTAGATTTTAATATAGAATATATATATTGTCAATAATAATTATTAAATAAAAAATGTTACTCCTCTTTTTCTCTTTTCCACTCTTCTCGCGCAATGGCATAAACCTTCATAACAATATTCACAGGATCATCAAATTTTTCAACAAGTATAATTGTTATAAAAACATAAAACTAAATTTTATGTCTATATATGGATCTAATAAATAACTTTATATTGATTAAGGGATATTTTATATTCATTTAACATATCTATTACTGTATCTCTAAATGAATTTTGAGTTGATTTTTTATCTACAATATTAAATCTATCAACCTTTATTCTACTTTTTTTATTTTCTTTATAT
>CAZLOP010000160.1:0-4187 GCA_964561205.1 uncultured Clostridium sp.
TAGTTACAATTCAGGATACTGTAAGTAAGGCAGATAAAGCATTTTATGATTTGGAATCACAAATTACAGATATTATTAAGTTAATAAAAACTGATGTTAAACAGTATTTAATTGACTATGGAGAAGTTGCGAAAAAGTATGATAAAGATGGACAGTTTATTTCAAATATGTCTAATCAGATTTCAGCAATGTCTGAATCTGTTAATGCATCAATTCAAGAAGTGACTTCAGCAATTTCTGAAACAGCTAAAAATACAGAATATATATCAAGCAGTACTCATAACATAAGAGATAATATAGATAATTTTGTAGAAGTAATGGATCAGCTTGGAACATTAGTTCATGAACAAATGAAATCTTCTGATGAATTAATTAAAGTAATAGAAAAGTTTAAAATATAATCATTTTGTCAAATTTCCAGTTTAGCAAAAAAACTAAGAACTAAGAGTTATGAAAAATTTTCTTAACTTTTAGTTCTTAGTTTTTAGTTAAATTAGAAGCTGTTAATCATGTGTAGATACATCTATATCGCCGCTTATGGTTTTTAAGTTTATTTGTGAAGGATTATTACCATGATTTAAAGTATCTGCATTACAGTCACCTGAAACAGTATTATAGTAAATTTTGTATTCAGATGAAGAAGGAATATCTAATTTTAGTGAACCAGAAGATGTATCCAGAAGTGTTGTAGATAAAGCTTTATTAATAAATATTTCAATGTCTCCAGATATGGAAGAAGCTGATAATTTTCCTAAATCTCCTTCACAATTAATGTCGCCAGAAACAGCTTTTAAATTACTTTCTTCTGATACAGTAACATCTTCACATTCTATATCTCCGCTTTTATTGGAAAGAGACATATATTCTGAATTTATATTGGATAATTTTATATCACCACTGACAGATGAGATATTTATTGATTTTACTATAAAATTTTCACCACAAATATCACCATTTAGATTATCTATTTGTAATAAGCCATTTTTTAAAAATTTATTTGGCATTGTTATATTTATAACAGCATTGGAAGACATTGTGTTAAGCGGTTTGACAATTGCTTTGTCACTGGATACAGTATAGTATAAATTATTGTTTATAGAATTATTATTTTTAACTTCTATTTTTAAATCATTTCCATCATAGGAATATAAATTAATATCCTGATGTTTGAATTGTATATCCAGTGTAGTTATATTGCTGTCTATAGTAAATGTATTTGAAGACGGTGTATTAATACTGCTTTCTGAAAAGTACTGGTTTAATTCAGAAAAATTTACTATGCTTAAGAATTGAGAAAAATTATATCCACTAAATTTTAAAATAGTAAATCCAACTGAATAAAATATTATAGTTAGTATTGATAAACAAGCTAGAAATATTTTCATATATTTAGGCATTATTTGATTTTTCATGTGCAGTCCTCCTTATGGTAAAAACTTTATGAAAATATGTTTTAGCAAAACAAATACCATTTTTGTAATATAAAACAAAGAAAAAAATAATACAATTCCAAGGCTCATTGTTCCTAAACATAGAAAGATCAATGCAGGATATGGAAGTGTTGTAATAAATGCAGGCATTTGGGGGATAGAAGCCAGATTAAAAAAACTTCTTCCTATTAAAATACCTAAACTGCCTGCAAATAAACCAATTGATGCACCAAAAAGTCCTAAAACAAACCCGGCTAATGTTGACAGTAAGGGAAAAGCTATTATTACAAATAAAATTAATATACCTGCCTTTAATATTCTGTTAATGAATACATTGTTTGTACTATTATTATGAAGCGGTTTTATGTGCTTATCTGAATTATCCACAGTATAAGCTTGTGGTATTTCTGATAAAATATTATCTGTTTTTTCTTTATTAAGTGAAGTATCTTTATAATAATCATCTTGATTATTTGAAATATCAGATGGTAATTCTGAGCTCTTAGAAATACTATCAAAGCTATAATCAGATGTTGATTTAATTGTATCTATTAACAGCTCTATATTACCTAAACTATTTATTATTTCCTCTTCACTCTTTCCCTTTTCAGTTTCCATATCAAAAAGGTCATTATAATAAGTAATTATTTTTTGCAGTTTTTTTTCTGGAATGTATTGTAATCTGTCCATTAGTAGATTAAAAAAGTCATTACGAGTCAAAAGAGTATCCCCTTTCTTATAATTAATTTTTCTTACAACATTGAGTATAGAGTAAGTGGAAAAAATGTACAATGTGGTTTATGGATTATTAAGATTTATTAAGAAATTTATATTAACAGTTAAGAAAATATTAATAAAGAAATATAAGTTATCCACATAATAGTGGATAACTTTGTGGAAAAAACCTTAATATGTAGTGGATAATTACTGTTATATTATGAGATTTTGAAAAAAATGTATACACACTATGTGGATAAAAATTGTGGATAATGTGGATAACTTGGATTTATAGAATATAATATATAGCAGGTATTCTATAAATTAAAGGAAAATTATAATATAATAACTATAGTAAATATTGTAGGAAAGGGGATGTAAAATTGAATAAAGATAGAAAGTTCATACCTGAGATAAAAGGAACATTAAGAAAGCATGTAGTTGAAGTGCCTGCGGTTATCAGGCAGTGTGGTGGAATAAAGATTTTTGGGAAGAGAATAAAATCTCTTTTATTTACAACAGATGTAGCAATAATAAGAAATACAAATGCTGATGCCATTATTGCTGTATACCCATTTACACCTCAGCCAATTATAACTGAAGCACTTGTTACAGCAGCTGATGTGCCTGTTTTTTGTGGAGTTGGTGGGGGAACTACCTATGGAAAACGTGTAGTAAATCTTGCACTTGATGCAGAATTTAAAGGTGTCATGGGAGTTGTAGTAAATGCACCAATACCAAATGATATAGTAAGGAAGGTAAGGGATGCTATAGATATTCCCATAATAGTTACTGTTATATCAGATACTGAAGATATAGATAAAAGGATTGAAGCTGGAGCAACTATATTCAATGTATCTGGTGGTAAGGATACACCCAAGATTGTTAAGCATATAAAAGATAAGCATCCTGATTTTCCAGTAATAGCTACTGGAGGACCTACGGAAGCAACTATTATAGAAACAATAAAAGCAGGAGCTAATGCAATTACTTATACTCCGCCTACAGCAGCAAGCATAATGGGGAATCTTATGGACACATATAGGGAAGATATGGAATAAATATATAAAAATATATTGAAAAGAATAAAAAGTATGGTATCATATTTATAATGGCTGAATAATATAGAAATATATCTAAACATAGGTAAAGGCGCTATAAAAATAATTATTAAAGGTAATAAGGTCGTCACAGAAAATCCTGTGACGTTTTTTATACATAAAAAATACATGTATAGTATAATATAGGGGGCAAAATTATGGAATTATTTGGAACAATGAAAGTGGAGGATAATGAATTATCAATTGGTGGTGTTAAAGCAACAACCCTTGCTAAGGAATATGGTACTCCATTATATGTTTATGATGAACAGTTAATAAGAGATTACTGCAGAGATTATAGAAAATATTTTAAGTGTGATGAAAATGGTAATTTTGTTGCATTTGCAGGAAAAGCATTTTTGAATGTGCAGATGTGTAAGCTTTTAAAAGAAGAAAATATGCATCTTGATGTAGTTTCAGGGGGAGAACTTTACACAGCATATAAAGCAGATTTTCCTTTATCAAATGTTATGTTTCATGGAAATAATAAAACATTAAATGAAATAGAAATGGCAGTAAAGCTTGGAGTTGGAAATTTTGTTGTTGATAATTTTGAGGAATTAGACACCTTAGACAGGATTGCAGGTGAACATAATGTAGTTCAAAGTATCTTTTTAAGAATAACTCCAGGAGTAGATGCACATACTCATGAATTTATTAAGACAGGAATGATTGATTCAAAATTTGGTTTTCCATTAATTGAAGATGTGGTAGATAGAGCTATAGAAAAGGCTATAAATTTAAAGAACATAAATCTTTCAGGTATTCATTGCCATATTGGGTCACAGACATTTAGATTAGACGCTTATGAAGAAGCTGTAGAGGTAATGTTTGGTATTGTAAAGAAAGTTAAAGAAAATATGGATTATTTAATAAAAGAAGTAGATTTTGGTGGTGTTTTTGGTATATACTATACAAGTGGGGACAAACCTTTGGAAAC
>CAZLOP010000161.1:0-4164 GCA_964561205.1 uncultured Clostridium sp.
CACTTGCATGTGGAAAATACAGATTTAACAAACTTGATTTTGGAGAAGTAGCAGGGCTTCCAAGATTACTTGATGTAGGTCAGTGTAATGATGTTTATTCAGCTGTGAAAATTGCAACATCACTTGCAGATGCATTTGATACTGATGTTAACAGTATTCCCCTTTCGATAATCTTATCATGGTATGAACAGAAAGCAGTAGCTGATTTATTAGCGTTATTATCATTAGGTATAAAAGACATGTATTTAGGGCCTACATTACCAGCATTTATAAGCCCTAATGTATTTCAATATTTAGTAGATACATTTGGGTTAAGACCAATAAGTACTCCTGAAGATGATTTAAAAACATGTTTAAGGCAGGAAGTGTAGAAATTAAGAATAAATGGGGGTTGTTGCATTAATTTGTGGCAACTTCTTTTTATTCTGTAAATCAGAATTTAATTAAGTAATAGGTAAAAAGTAAGAGATTTATATGAAAGAATTTGTTTCAAATTTAAAATAATATATGCAGTACAAAAGAGTTGTTATATAAAATCTTTAATAATTTAAAGTAGAAATAGATATTTTTTAAATTAATTAAAGATTAAAAATAGGGTGTATTATAGTATAATTAAATAAACTGATTATTTATTAGGAGGTAAGAATTATGGAATTTGAACTTTTAGAAATAAGTGAAGAAGAAACAGTCAATAACAGTGCATGTTTTCCAGATTTTTTTGATGACTGTAATCCAACAAATGATGAAGACTGCATGCCCAATGGATATCCTGATCCGGATGATAATGAAATTGTATAATGGATATGAAAAAATATTTTGTATTAAAAGATAATGTGATACTTGTTAATGGGGCACTAAGAGGTCTTATTATGGATTTAAATAATAAAAAAATTTTTTCAATAAATAGTACTGCAAAAGAATATTTAAATAAGCTTACTAATGGGAATTCTATTGAATCTGTTTTAGCTAATTTATTAGAAAAGGATAAAAATAAATTAATAGATTATGTTAAATTGTTGGTTAGTAACAATTTGGCTGTTTTTAGTGATAAGAGTGAAACAAGTGGATATTATAAACATAAAAAACAAATACAGACAAATTTAAATACAGTATGGTTTGAGTTAAGAAAAGCATGTAATCTTAACTGTGTCCATTGTTATATGGATTGTAGCAGTACACGGGATAAAGATTTGGAATTATTATCTTTAAAGCAGTGGAAGAAGATTATTAATGAATTAAAAGAGTTTAAAGTAAAAAGAATTATATTGATTGGTGGAGAACCTTTATTATTCAAAAATATTAAAGAACTCATTTTATATTGTAGAAAAATCTTAAATGAAGCTGAGATTATATTATATTCCAATCTTACACTTCTTAATGAAGATTTAGAAAAAATAATTAAGGACAATAATGTTAAAGTAATAACTTCATTATACTCAAATACTGCAGAAATACATGATAAAATAACAGGACATGCAGGCAGTTTTAATAAGACAGTTAAAAATATTAAAAGATTAAAGGAAAATAATATCTTTGTAAAAGCTAATATAGTTGTTATGAAATATAATGAATACAATATTTCCGAAACAAGAGAGTTTACATATAATCTTACTGGAATTAAAAGCAAAATAGATATAGTAAGAGATGTTGGACAATCTAAAGAAAATCTAATTCCAGAGCATAGTAATATTAAAATAAAAAGAAATTTAAAGGTATTAACGAAACAGAGTTTTTAAGAAATATTTCAGGCAACAGCTGCTGGCAGGGGAAAATTAATATAACATGTGATGGATATGTATCACCATGCATAATGTCAGAATTATTGATAAATAAAGAATATAATTTAAAAGAAAAAAGTATAAAAAATATTATTGATGACTATTTAATTTCAAACTTTTGGAAAATATCAAAGGATTATATAGAGAATTGTAAAGATTGCGAATATAGATATGTTTGTAGAGATTGCAGACCTGTATGTATGAAAGAAGATAATATATTTGCAAAAGGGAATAACTGTTCATATAATCCTTATAAAGGAATATGGGAATAATTAAATAGTGGAATTCAAAGGTTATGCTTCGCTTCCACCATAAAACCCATGAAAATCATAATTTTCGATTTTAGTATACTCTATTTATAATAGACAGCTAAATTAATAGAACTGTCTACTATAAATGGAGCAATTTTGTTTTATAATAATATTGTAATATTTATTAAGTTATAATAATTTCTATTTAATAATCAAGATATGTTGAATTTTCAGGAACTCCAGATACAGAAGCATCATAGCCTTTATCTAATAAACTTATAGCATGCATATCTTCTTTTGAAATTTCAAAATCAAAAATATTGAAATTTTCTTTTATTCTTGTTTCATTTGATGATTTAGGGATAGGAATAACACCTCTCTGTATATGCCATCTTAATATTATTTGGGTGATTGTTTTTTTATATTTTTCAGTTAAGCTTATGAGCAGTTCATTTGAAAATATTCTGCCTCTCATTATAGGACTCCATGCTACTAATTGAATGTTATTTTTATTACAATAATCCAACATATCATTTTTAGTATTTTGAGGATGAACTTCGACTTGATTTACCATAGGCACTATTTTTGCAGTTTTCTTTAGTTCCTCTAAATGACCTATTTTGAAATTACATACACCAATAGCTTTTACTTTTTCAGTTTTATAAAGATATTCAAAAGCTCTCCATGTTTCAGCATTTAATTTGTTTGGCCAGTGGATAAGATACAAATCTATATATTTTACTTGAAGATTTTCTAATGATTTATTAAAAGCCTCAATAGTTTTTTCATATCCATGATCATCATTCCAAAGTTTTGTTACTAGAAAAATTTCTTCTCTTTTAACATTACTTTCTTTTATTCCATTTCCAATTCCAATTTCATTTCCATAAAATGAAGCAGTATCAATCTGTCTGTATCCAGCTTTTAAAGCATGCTTTACTATTTCTGATGTATCCTCATTATTGCCAGATTTATATGTTCCAAATCCTATAGAAGGTATTTTTACTCCGTTACTTAATATTTTATATGTTTTATTCATAAAACATAACCTACCTTTCATTTTCAATTGTTTTTATTCCATTTTGGGATGCAATTATTACTTTTGTTGCAATGTTAAAAAATAAAGAGGTTTCAACAATTCCGATTATTTTTTTTAGTTCATTATTCAACACAGAAACATCTTTTATGTCTTCACCTTTAAATTCTACATCCATTAAAAATAATCCATGATCACTTCTTATAAAACCATCTTTTGCACTGCTACTTCTCATAACAGGCTTTCCGCCAAGTTTTCGTACACTCTTTTCAACTATTCCAAGACTTTCTGGGATTATTTCCAATACTACAGGATATTTAAAGTCAAGTTTTTTTGAAACTTTGCTTTCATCAACAAGTAAAATATAATCATCTGCCATTGATGCTATTATTTTTTCTGTTGTATGAATTCCTCCACCACTTTTTAATGCATTTAAATTATAGTCAACTTCATCACATCCATCAAATGCAGAAGATATTGAATCAACAGTCCAAGCAGGAAGTACTTTTAATCCATTTTCAATGCAGAGTTTTTCTGTTTTTAGTGAAGGTGTAACTATCTGAACATTTAAATCAGCTTCTTTAATATAAGAAACAAGATATGAAATAGTAGTTCCTCCACCAAGGCCAATAACAGAATTATTTTTGATGTATTTTAATGCTTCTTTTGCACAGGTTCTTTTTAGCATTTTTATCCTCCTTTGTTTCTACATATACTAATCTTTTTAAGAAATATTTATATTGCTTTTATATTAATAATGATTTTATGTAAATATCTGCTGATTAATTTTTGTTGCCTTATATTTTATCATCAGCTATTGATTGTTCATGTCTGCTTAAATTATTGTATACATCACTTTTCCCAACTGTAAGAAAAAGATATAAAATCTCGATTATAGTCATAGCTGAAATCCTTGAAAAATAGTATTCATCTAAAAATAATTTTTCTCTTGTTGCTGTTTTTATGTGATAGTTACATATCTTTGCCAATGGAGATTTTTCGCTATTTGTTATTGCCATTGTAACGGCACCTTTTTCTTTGGCAATTTTTTCTACATATATTAATATTTTTGATGCTACTGAATTTTAAACTTCTATAA
>CAZLOP010000162.1:0-1544 GCA_964561205.1 uncultured Clostridium sp.
CAAATTTTTCCTGTACATCACTTATTATATCATCTGGATAATATTTAGGTCCTTCCGGCATTGCTTTCACCATAAGATCAAGAAGCACATCTATATTTTTTCCTTTAGCTGCTGAAATTGGTATTATTTCATCAAATTCAAATTCTTCACTAAATAATTTTAAAGTATGGGCAACCCTCTCCTGTGTATTTTCATCAATTTTATTCAAAACAAAATAAACCGGACATTTCTTACTCTTTAAACTTTCAAGAATAAATTTATCTCCTTTTCCAATTTCATCACATGGATTACTTAAAAACAGAACTAAATCAACATCTTTTGTTGCATCCTGTGCTGAATTTACCATATACTCACCTAATTTGTGCTTAGGCTTATGAATACCTGGTGTATCAACAAAAATCATTTGAAAATCATCACGTGTTAAAATTGTTTGTATATTATTTCTTGTTGTCTGAGGTTTGCTTGAAACTATTGACAACTTTTCTCCCATTATGTAGTTTAATAATGTTGATTTTCCCACATTAGGTCTACCAACTATAGAAATAAAACCTGATTTAAACATATTTCCTCCTTAAAACAATCTTTGCTGTCACAAACTAGCTTTTATCCTAATGTCAAAATTATTCTATACAAATTGTATGAATAGTATAACACTATTTTTATAATATTAACAATTATAAATAATCTAAAAGTCTTATCCAAGTCTAAATATAGTAAATATAAAAAGTGTAAGCAGAATACCAAATATTCCTCCTACCACTACTTCTAAAATGCTATGGACTTCAGAATCCACTCTGCTTTGTGCAGTAATAAAAGCTAAAATAAAGCTCAGTAGTATACATATAGGTTCTTCTGTTATTAAGGATATAGCTGTTGCTATAGAAAAACCTAATGCACTATGCCCACTAGGCATTCCGCCTTTAAGCGGTGTACCTTCACCAAAAATTGCTTTAACTATTATTGTAACAATACATACAATTACTAAAACTATAAGCATTGTATAAGGTTCAGAATTTTTAACCTTTGAAATTAAGGTGTATGAAAGGTGAGATAATTTATCCCAAAAGATAACATATCCAATAATAAGAGCATTAACAGCAGTAACAAACACACCTCCTGCTGCTGCATTTTTTGCAACCTTAGCTAACGGATGATAATAATTTGTTGTCATATCTATAGCAGCTTCTATGGCTGTATTAATTAGCTCAGCTGCAATTACCATAGTAATAGTTACTGCTAATACCAAAAATTCAATTTTAGTAATATCAAAGCAGAAACATGCAATAAGAACTCCAAGTGATGCTATAAGATGTATTTTCATGTTACGCTCAGTTCTTACTGTATCTATTATTCCATTAATAGCATTATTAAAACTGTCTAAAGTTTTTTTAATCTTCATAAAAATCCCCACTTTTCATTTTACCCATTTACCTTAAAATATTTAACTTTCCCAGTATCTCTTCTTCTCTTTTTCTCATAATTTTCTTTTCATCATCTTTCATATGATCATATCCTAAAAGATGAAGCACAGAATGAACAACAAG
>CAZLOP010000162.1:1554-4161 GCA_964561205.1 uncultured Clostridium sp.
AATGAATGATTATATTCAATACTTTGTTCTTCTGCTCTTTCTAATGATAATACTATATCCCCTAATATGAGTTCATCACCATCACAATCTTCTGCTCCAAATTCATATTCTTTGTATTGTTCTTTAAATACTTTTCCATTTTCGTATTCAAGCATAGGAAAAGAAAGTACATCTGTAGCACTGTCTATGTTTCTTGTTTCCTTATTAATTTTTCTTATTTCTTCATTATCAACAAACAAAAGTGATACTTCTGTTTGAACATTTACCTCTTCCTCTTTTAATGCAAAATTTATTACTTTTTTTAAATTCTCAGTAAATTCTTCATTAACATGAATTTTACTTTGTCTGTTATCATCATATATCATTTTAATCATTCCCCTATATATTACTTTTTTTCTTTAGGATATTCAATTCTTTCATGATAAATTCCATTCATGCTTTTAACAAAACATTTTCTTATTTTTTCAATATCCTTTAATGTTAAATCACAGTTATTGAGCTGTCCGCTTGATAATTTATCATTAATTATATCGTTAATCATTTTATCTATTTTTTCCTTTGTATGCTCTTTTATTGATCTTACTGCTGCTTCTGTGCTGTCTGCAAGCATTATTATTCCTGCTTCTTTTGTATTTGGAATAGGACCCGCATACCTATAATCTTCCTCATTAATTTCTTTACCTTCTGCACAGTTATTTTTCATTGTATAATAAAAATATTTTACAAGTGAATTTCCATGATGCTGCTCAATTATATCTATAATTGCCCTAGGCAGTTTATTTTTTCTTGCAAGTTCAACACCATCTTTAACATGTGAAATAATAATTGATGCACTCATATTAGGACTTATACTGTTATGTGGACTCTCCATACCCATAAGATTTTCTCCAAAAAAGTATGGCCTCTGTAGTTTTCCCACATCATGATAATATGCTCCAACTCTTGCAAGTGCAGCATCAGCACCAACTTCATCTGCTGCAAGCTCTGCTAAATTTGCAACCATTACGCTATGATGATATGTTCCTGGCGTCTCCAGTATAAGACGTTTTAGTAAAGGTGTATTAGGATTAGAAAGTTCAAGTAATTTTAATATTGTAATCTCATTAAAGGTACTTTCTAAAAATGGAAGTATCCCTATGGCAAACACTCCTGATAATATGCCTGCCAATGCTGTTATTCCACCCTTTATAAGAACATCCTTTACATCACTGGATATCAATACACCAGTTGCAATACTTATTACACCACTAATTACTGCAATATAGCCTGTTGTATATATAAGTTCGTTTCTCTGTTTCATCTTCTTTAAAAGAATTGAGCCAAGTATGGCATTTATTATCCCTATAATAAACAATTGTATATCAAAACCATTAACTGCACTTATAATTATTACATTAAAACAGCTTACTACCAAAGATATTTTATAATCAACAAGAAGTGACATTAAAATGGGAGCACATGCAAATGGCATTAATATAGGTGAAACAAAACTCAGCACCCTTGCAAAGATTATAGAAAGAAGATTTATAACATTAATAAGTAATACTTTTTTTGTATCTCTATAAATTTTTATGTAATTACTTTTTATAAAACTAAATTGTAAAAACATTACTGTAAACAACAGTATTGCAAGTATAATGTACACATATACATATGTTTTTGAATTTTTATTATTTAACATACCAAGTTCAGAAAGAATTCTAAGCTGCTCTGCAGTTACAGGTTCTCCTTCCTTAACTATTATCTGATTCTGCTTTATCATAACCTTAGTGACATTTTTTTTCGCTTCTTCTATCTTTTCATTTGTTTTTGCTTCATCATAAAAAAAGTTAGGATTAATTTCTGCTGATATGATTTTTTCCAAAACATTTCCAATATTCTCTCCAAGTCCTAATGCTTTAACTTTTTCCACAGCTGCTGCTCTTATTGTGCCTAATGCTTCTTCATCATTTTCTTCAATATTTTTTTCATATGATACACTTATAATATTAAGCATGCCGCTTTCAATTTTGTCTAAATCCTTAGGTGAAATACTGCATAATATACTATACTCATTATCTGTCAGTTCAACTGATGTATTAACCTTTTTTAACTGTGCAATTTTATCTGAATCTGATAAGGTATCTTCTCCATGAGAAAAAGTCTTTATTTTTTCGAATAATGCTTTTATTTCATTTTGAGCATTTGTTTCTATATCACTTTTTAATGTGTATTGTTTTCCCACTTTTTCTATTGCAGCATTTTCCTTAGCTTCTGTAGCAGCTTCATCAACAATTTCCCTTGGTGCTTTTATATCAACTCTCGGTATATCCCCTGCTTGTAAATTATATTGTTTTGGAGCTATAGCTGTTGCAACAAAAATATACGAAATAATAAATGATACAACAAATATTGTTATACGTCTAATATGTTTTTTGTCTCTTTTTTTATCATCATCTTTCATGTATATCACCTTTTCATATTAATACTCATAAAAAATTGCTACCAGTCATTTTCCGCTATATTTTGTTCAACAGTAAATATAACCTTCACAATTAATTTTCCTTCACTTTCTTCTGCTTCTGCCTTTTTATCAACAATAACAGCATCAGTGCTTAAAGTAATTTT
>CAZLOP010000163.1:0-4107 GCA_964561205.1 uncultured Clostridium sp.
TCATTTAAATCTCTCCTTATTGCTTATATAAATTTCTTACTATTAAATAATACAATATTATCAAACAATTTGAAAGATTTTTTTCATTTTTTCATGTTAATTATTTCATTTTTTGCATTTTGTCATTATTTAACTTCATTTTTTAATATTATGATTTAATTTTGTTAATTTTTTTATTCATTATACTTAATATTATAATTTTATTTATTTAATAGGCTTAACTTTCTTATTATTTATTTTCTGCTTTATTAACCAGAAATAATATACAAGCCATATTAAACATCCTAATATTCCACATATAATATCATACATAGTATCCTTAAGACTACTATTTTGAGATGTAAAACCAAATACAGCATCAGTTATGAACTCGTATATTTCCCATAATCCAGCACATCCTGCACCAAAGCTCATAATAAATATAAATGTAAATAATTTATGTTCACTTATGTTTAAATTATTTTGAACAATGTCAAAACCAATATACCCTAAAGCTATTCCTGATATAAAGTGAAGTATTTTATCATAAAAATAAATAAATTTATATAAATTTAAAATATTCCCTGCATACATTGAAGCAAATATGAAAAACAAAATAATATTATAATTCATTTTATATTTTGGTGAAAAAAATTTTATATATATAATATTCACAAGACTTACAAGTACAGCAGTTAATATTATTCTAAAATATTTATCATGTATTCCATTAAAGTAATTATAAATAAAAGTGATTAGTAAAATAATTAAAAATATAATATTAAAATGGTCTGTCATCTTTTCAAGAATACTTTTTCTACTCAAGTCTATCCCCTGCTCTTATTGATTTTTTAGCATTATAAAAAACTAAACCAATAACAAATCCACTGATTACTCCTCCTATATGTGCACTATTATCTATATTACTCATGGTAAACCCTATTACCAAGTTAATAATAATTACTTGAATTAAACCTGATATATATTTTTTGTTTATTTTTTTACGTTCACTATAAGCAAATGCAAGCAATGCTCCAATTAACCCAAATACAGCACCAGAAGCACCTATGCTTAAAGTATTTGGAGCTACCGCATAACTTACTATGCTTGAGATTAATCCAGTAATAATGTAAATTAAAATGTAATTAATTTTTCCATATATTTTTTCTATTTGAGGCCCTGTAATATATAATGAATACATATTACACAAAAGATGAATTAAACCACCATGTAAAAACATACAGGTAAACAGCCTGAAATACTGTCCAGCATCTATTAACGGACCATATTTTCCACCCATAGCTAATAAAAACATATAATTTATGTCAAACACACTTCCTGACATATATGCACATAATAAAAACATTAAAACATTAACAGCTATTATTGATATAGTTATTATTTCATCTCTCATAACACCATTCTGTTTATTATTATCTGCTAATCCTTTAAATATATTCATTAATGGCATACAATTTTCACTGCAGGATATTATCTGTCCCTCCCTGGAAATAATTATTTTATTCTTTTCTTCATTACTGCTTATATATTTATTATCATCTTTCAAAAATATTACTACATTTAAAGAAAACTTTTCTAAAATTGATGAAAGAAATTTCTTTGCTTCATATATATCTATATTTTCATTAATTTCATCTGTAATAAGAACTGCATAAACACCTCCATCTACATTTTTTAAGGCAATATACTTTTGCAAATTATTGTGATTGCTCTTATACTGTTTCATATAAAAGCCATAATCCCTTATTAATTTTTTATATAATAATTCTTCTGTATTTCTTTTCAAATCTTACCAATCCTCCTATTATATTTTTAATTTTCTTCTTAAAAGCTAAAAAGGCAAGTCAGGACACAAAAACTATATCCTGTTTTGCCTTTATTTTTGACTAATTATGTTTATTATTTATCTAACATATCTAATAATTCATTAAATCTTTTTATTGTTGCTTCTATTGGCCCTTTTCCTGTCATATCCACACCAGCATTTTTTAATATTTCAATTGGATAATCACTTCCGCCTGCTTTTAAGAAACCTTTATACTTTTCAACTGCATTTTCTTTCTTTTCTAAAATTGCATTAGAAAATGCTGATGCAGCTGCATATCCAGTTGCATATTGATAAACATAAAAATCTGAGTAAAAATGAGGTATTCTTGCCCATTCAATATCAATTTCCTTATCCACAACCATTGCTTCGCCAAAATATTTTATGTTTAACTCATGCCATTTACTGTTATAATCCTCAGCTGTTAATGGAATTCCATTTTCAAGACT
Source organism: uncultured Clostridium sp. (assembly GCA_964561205.1). GTDB lineage: Bacteria > Bacillota > Clostridia > Clostridiales > Clostridiaceae > Clostridium. Next base: position 2,275 of record CAZLOP010000163.1, read on the forward strand.
TTCATGGCTGTAAAGCTCAAATTCTGCAAACATAAGCTGTCTGAATACTGTAGTTCTTATCTGTTCAAGTTCTCTGTTAATTAAAGAAAGCTTTTTCTTTTCATCAGTTTCTTTATCTATTAAATAGTGTATTAATAATGATTCATTAGTAGTTGAAGCTACTTCAGCACAGAAAAGAGTGTATCCTGCATAATGATATGGCTGCTCTTTTCTTGAATAATAGGAATGAATTGAATGGCCCATTTCATGTGCCAGAGTTGATACATCTTCTAAATCATTGTCATAGTTTAAAAGGACATATGGCATGGTATCATATCCTCCCCATGAATATGCCCCTCCCTTTTTGCCTTTATTTTCGTAAATATCAATCCATCCATCTTTTATTCCATTATTGAATATCTGTAAATATTCTTCACCTAATGGCTGTAATGCTTCATTTACTATGTTTACAGCTTCATCAAATTCAACATGCATCTTTGGCACTTCTATTAATGGTGCATAAAGATCATACATATGAATTTCATCCAATCCTAGAAGTTTCTTTTTAATTTCTACATATCTATGAAGACTGCTTACATTATCATTCATAACTTTTATAGCATTTTTATAAACTTCAACTGGTATATTATTAGGACTTAAAGAGGCATCTAAAGCATTTTCATATTTTCTTACTTTGCTGTTAAAATTAAAAGTCTTTACTGATGAAGTTAATGTTGCTGCTAAAGTATTTTTAAACTTTTCATATTCACCAAATAATTTTTTGAATGCTGCTTCTCTTACTTTTCTGTCTTTGCTTCTGATAAATGATGAATAATTTACTTCTGTAAGTTCAACTTCAGCGCCTTCTTCATTCTTTATTTTTCCAAATGTCATATCTGCATTTGTTAACATATTATGAATTGCAGATGGTGCATCAAGACAATCAGATGCTCCTGCAAGTAATTCTTCCATTTCTTTTGTTAATATATGCGGCTTTTCCTTTAAAATATCTTCAAACCAGAATTTATAGCTTTGAAGCTCTGGTATTCGTTTTATTTCGTCTAAAATAAATTTTTCATCTAAAGACAAAATTTCTGGTATAAAGAAAGCTGTGTAACTTGAAAATTCAGCCATATAAATATCAATTTTATTCATAAGAGCCTGATAAGTATTGTTTGTTGTATCTTCATCGCTTTTTAAATGTGCATAAATAAATAATTTTTCTACTTTTCTTGATAATTCTTCATTTATTTTTAAATATTCTAAAATCGTTTCACCATTTTTTATCTTACCACTATAATCTTTAAGCTTTAAAGCTTGTTTTTTTACGTCTTCAAAATCTTTTTCCCAATCAGTAATATTAGAATAGATTTTATCTACTTTCCATTTATACTTGTCATCAATGTCGCTTCTTTTTTTCAATTGACTCATGAAAAAACACCTCTTTAATTTTTTATTCTTCAATGTATTGGTCTTTTTTGTCTTTAATTGCTTCAAAGACATTAGCCATTTCCTTCTCTATTAAGGATACGCTTTCTGTAATTTTTTCATTCATTACATCGTAATCATCTACATAGTTAAATGTTATGAAAAATGTTGGATTATATTCATCTAAATCTTCTTCTATCTCATAACCTGCTTCTTTAAATGAAGATTTATTAAATAAATCATATATAACAGAATATTCCCACTCTTCAACATCTTTATCTGTATCAAAATACATATATACAATATTATCTAACATGTATAATTTTTTAACATAAAGAGCTCCTTCATTTACTTCAAAACTTCCTAATTCCTTTTTTATAAAACCTGTTTCTTTTTCTTTTTCCATTAATACTAAACTTGAAAAAT
>CAZLOP010000164.1:0-4081 GCA_964561205.1 uncultured Clostridium sp.
TAACCAGCTGAAAAAGTAAGATCAACTCTTCTTGTATCTTTGCTGCTATAATTTACAATACTCTTATTAGCTAAATCACCATTAGGAATTAGTATCTGCTTATTATCAAAAGTAGTAAGATAAGTATAAAATATTCCTATTTTTTCAACTATTCCGCTATGCTCACCACTGTCTATTAAATCTCCAACATTAAAAGGCCGTATTAATAAAATAATTATACCTCCTGCAAAGTTTGCAAGACTTCCCTGAAGTGCCAGACCTACTGCAAGACCTGCTGATCCTAAAAGTGCCACTATACCACTTGTTTTAAGTCCCACATAGTCCATAATAATAAGTACCAAAAGTATCTTTAAGCATATGCTTATTAAGCTGTCAAGAAATCTGCTTATAGTAAGATCCACATTTCTTCTTTCAAATATCCTGTTAATTACATTAATTAATTTCTTAATAAGCTTAAAACCAATAAAAATTATAATCATTCCAATTACAATTCTTATGCCTGTTGTAGTTACCCAGGCTGTTAAAGCATTTATTATCTGTTCTAAAGAAATCATTATTCCACTCCTTTAAATTTATGAAAATACTTTTTATATTATAAATGAACATTTCCCCATTTGCTACTGTATTCTTTTTCCACAAAAAAACCGCATCTGATTTTTATATCAAATACGGCTTTGCTATTCTATTTCTTTGATCTGCTTTTGACTGAAGACTTTGATTTTGATTTTGATTTTCCAGATGCCTTTGTCTTAGCAGCTTCTTTTGATTTTACTTGTACAGTTTCTTTTACTTCTGGTTTCTCTTCAATAGTTTGTACTTTTACTTCCTTAACAGGTTGTACTTTTGATAATTTTAAAAGCTCTATGCACTTTTGTACATCACCTTCTGCAACAATTAAATTTTCAGACGCTGCTTTATAAACATCTAATTTTTTATCTATAATATCTAATAAATCTTTAGATGCCACTGTAATTTTTGCAATTCTATCATAATAATCATAAGGTTCAATTGATAAAACTTTATCTTTTACTTCTAAATATATGTTAGAGTAATCATCATCTTTTAAATCGATCTGAACTGCTACAGTGCCCTCTATATTATTAACATCAGCATCCTTAAATCTCTTTCTTAATTCCTGTACAACATCTTCTTTTTTCATGTTTTCACATCCTCTCCAAAAAAATCCCTTAAAAATATTACATACTTATGTTACTACATTTATCAAGCATTTACAATATTTAAAGAAGCATATTTTTATAGTTATGTTAAGAAACCATAGAATTTTGTTTAATGTGTTTTTCATAATATATATATATTATTTATACTTTAAAATATTCCAAATAAAATTTATATATTAATTTATTTTTTCTATGTTATAATTAAATCTAGTAATGTAAAACACAAGGAGGAAACAATTTGGAAGCAAAAATAAACATATTTGAACGATTTGCTTATAGCTTATATAACTTTAAAACATATAAATATTTCATTAAAGAAAAACTTTTTAAATCTTTAATATATATATTAGTTGTAAATACTATATTTTCTTTTTTTGTAAGTACTAAATTAGTAAATTCTTTAAACATGATGACTACAGAATTTAAAAACATATTAATCTCAGATGTACCTGATTTTAATATTGAAAATGGAATTTTTCATGTAGATTCCCGTGAGCCTTTTATCTACAATGATATTGAAAACAATCTGACTTTCATCTTGGAAAACAATAATGAAACACAAAAAGCTTTAGCTCAATATGAAAATGCTGTTCTTGTTAACCGTAATGAGATTATATTTAAAGCTTATGGCACTGAACTTCAGCGTGTTTCATTTACAGGAATACCAAGCCTTACAAAATCAGATTTATTAAAAGTAATAGACCTTCAGATTTCATTCTTTATGATTATTACATTTTTGATTGTACCAGTAATTTTCATTATTGGTCATCTTCTTTCAGCTTTTATAATTATAGGACCTGCAGCATTTTTGTTAAGTAAATCTATTCATTTAAATATCAATTATAAGGAAGCATGTATAATCTCAATATATTCATTAAGTCTTCCTATACTTTTAACTTCTCTATTATTTGTAGCCGGAAAAATATTTGCTGGTTTTTCTATTGTTTATTATGCTATAGCATTTATTTACTGTAACATAGCTGTAAATACAATTAACCAATCAAAAAACACACATATAAATAATGTACTTTAAACATAAAAACAGTGGCTGCCCTTCAGCCACTGTTTTTATGTCATTTAACTAACATTATCATCAGTTTGTATAGCAGTCTGCATTCTTCTGCCAATACCTCCTCGTCTTCCTCCCATTTGTCCAACACCATTACCTGAGGATACTGCTGCTCCTTCCTGTACTGCATTTGTTATAACTTCTGATATTGTAAAGCTTAATGCTTCAGTTCCTTTTGTATAAGTTCCACCTTCATAAATTCCATCAGTTACTTTTCCACCATTTACACTTCCACCTGTAAATACTTTATAAGTTGAACCACTTTTTAAATCTGGTGAAGAAATTACTACTGATGAATATTTCTTTAATGGCGCAATTGTTACAATTTCATTTCCGTTTTCATCTTCAATTCTTACAATAAATTCTGCTTCCTGTTCACTTAATGTTAAACTAATACAATTCTGGCTTGAACTATCACTTGCTGCCTGTGCCATTCCGCTGCTTCCAATAGCTGCAAAAGTACCACCACTTACTTCAAATGTAGTATCATAATCAAGAGCTCCATTTCCATTATTTGTTGGTCCATATACTAAAACTGTTCCTCCTGTAATTTTAATAGCTCCATTTGAATCAAGACCATCACCATCAGCATTTACAACCAGATACCCTCCATTAATATTAAGAACTCCTGTTGAATATTCTGACATGATTCTTTCAGCACCTCCGCCGTCATTCTGCATATTCTGTTCTTTCATGGTATTTGCCTGTTGACTATGTAAATCAGTATTATGAACATTTTCAGTTGTATCTGTATTAGCTTCTGCATTATTTTCAAGTATTGGTGGAGGTGCTCCATTGCCTCCTCTTAGCATCATATTTCCTTCTTTACTAATTTCATTCTTTGGTGATGCATTTACACCATCATCACTTGATGTAATATATATTTTTCCATCTTCTACAGTTATAGTTTCAGCTTCTAATCCTTCATAAGATTTTTCAACATTTATATTACCACCATAAATATCTAAAGTATTGTCACCATGTATACCATCATCACCTGCTTCAATTTTTATATCCCCTGCAGAAATTATTATGCCATCATTAGCATGTATAGCATCATCACTACTGTCTACATTTATATCTGAACCTTCAATAACAATTTTGACACCTGCTTTAATACCTTTACTGCTGTCTGATTCATCAGAGTTGGTAGTTTCATCACTGTCTTCTAATGTTGGTGGAATCTTTTCTTCAGCAGAAGAAGCTGTCTGTATCTGCTTGGCTGTCACATTATTTTTATCAGAAGGCGGTATCATACCTGGATTTTCTCCAAAAACAGCTCCATTCTTATCATTCGGACGTCCCATGCCTCCAGGCATCATTCCTTCAGTATGAGCCTGGGCATTATCGCTTCCTCCTCCAGATTTAATATTTATTTTTCCATCCTTAATATAAACATTATTTTCACCCTGAATTCCATCACCTTCACTTGTAATGCTTATTGTTCCGCCTTCAATATACACGTAGCCTTTTTCATGTTCATTTTCCTGAACTTCTTCATCAAAGTTAGATTTTAACCCATCCTTGCCACTATTTACAGTGATATTTCCTCCAGTTACTATAAGAGAATCTCTTCCCTTTATTCCATCATCAACTGAATTAACTGTAATATTTCCACTATCAATTTGAAGATCATCTTTACCAGTAATTCCTTCTTTATAATTACCATTTACAATAAGACTTCCTTCACCCATAATTGTCAAATCATCTTTGCTGTAAACTGCAGCATATGGTTCATCACTATTTTCGCTTTCAAAAGTATATTCTTTTCCGTCACTTATTTTATTTTCTGTACCTTCTGCAAGATAAATAACTGTTTTATCAGCCTGCTTTA